>WJMD01000021.1 GCA_014728125.1 Candidatus Effluviviaceae Genus V sp. | reverse complement strand
GGTTCAACATCGTCGCCAGCACTGAGGTCCAGGACCAGCTGATCTCGATCCGGATCAAGTCGACGCCGGTCGAGGAGGCGCTGAACCTGATCGTCCGAGCGGCGGGGCTGGGGTACGAGAGGATCGGCAACTCGATCTTGGTGGCGGAGGAGAGCGTCCTTCAGACCGAGACCGGGCTTTCCACCTACGTCATCCCCCTGCACTTCGCCGACGCGTTCGAGCTGGTCGACGTCGTGAAGACCATCACGGAGGCGGTCACGGCCGACCCGGGCGGCAACCGGCTGGTCGTCGTCGCCTCACCGGGGACGATCGAGCAGATCCGCTCGATCATCCAGGAGCTGGACGTTCCGCCGGTTCAGATCATGCTTGAGACCGAGGTCATCGAGGTTTCGACGACGGACCTGATCGAGCTGGGCCTCGACTGGTCCAAGCTCGCGAAGCAGACGGTCCTCTTCACGGAAGGCCAGCCCGACGGGTCTGCTCCGGACGAGTATCCGTCCGAGCTGCAGTATCAGGGACTCGGCATCGACGGTGACGACGTCCATCGTCAGGCCCAGCTTCTCGAGGTCGCGCTCGACTTCCTCGAGAACGACGGCCGAGCGAAGATCCTGACCCGGACGACCCTCGTGACGCTCAACAACCGCGAGGCCGAGATCCACATCGGCGACGTTATCCCGTACACGGTCACGGGGACGACCACGGGGGGCGTCATCGAGGTCAGCGTCGAGCGCGAGGAGGTGGGTGTCGAGGTCACGGTGACGCCTCGGGCGTCCGGTGACGGTCACATCACGGCGATCGTCGAGCCGAACGTCAGTTCGATCGTGAGCTTCGTCGGACCGAACAACGAGATCCCGTGGACGAAGGAGCGGCGCGCCACGACGCAGGTCCGCGTCAAGGACGGCCAGACGTTCATGCTGGCCGGTCTCCTGACGGAGGACACGACGAACGACGTGACCAAGGTGCCGCTTCTGGGTGACATCCCGATCCTCGGGCACATCTTCCGCCACACCCGCGAAGAGGTGAAGAACACCGACCTCATCATCAAGATCACGCCGAGCATCATCTCGTAGGCGTCCGTCCGAACGGACGGAGCGACCGGACGTGCCGGGGCCCTTTTCTGGGTCCCGGCGCTCTGCGTGTGGGGCCGGCTCCGTGGGGGCCAAAGGGGGCGCGGCGGCGGGCGGGCCGGCCGTGCTTGAGTGCCGCTCCCCATTCCGGTATACTTCCTGTTCGATTGCGTCTGAGACCGGGAGAGGAGCCCTTGGAACAGCATGACATCGTGATCGTCGGGGCCGGACCGGCTGGACTCACAGTGGGTCTCAACACGAGCCGGGCGAGACTCTCGTCCCTCGTCATCGAGATGATGACGCCCGGGGGCTGGGCGGCGACAACCGAGCTCATCGAGAACTACCCGGGCGTCGGGCCGGTCAACGGCTCGGAACTCGGGGCCCGGATGCTCGAACAGGCCCAGTCGTTCGGCACGGAGTACGCTCAGGACGAGGTCACGTCGATCGAGAAGACCGACGGCGGCTTCATCGTGCACGGCCGAGGGGACGACTATCCCGGGAAGCTGGTGGTCGTGGCCGTCGGGAGCAACTACAGGAAGCTCGGCGTGCCGGGCGAGGAGGAGCTTCTGGGGCGCGGCGTGTCGTACTGCGCCACGTGCGACGGCCCGTTCTACAAGGACCGCACGATCGCGGTCGTCGGCGGCGGCGACAGCGCGCTCCAGGAGGCGCTCTACCTGACGCGGTTCGCAGGGAAGATCCACCTGATACACCGCCGCGACGAGTTTCGGGCCATCGAGGTGCTCGCCGAGCGGGTGAGGGCGCACGAGAAGATCGAGTGCGTCATGAGCCACACCGTCAAGAGCATCAACGGCGAGACCGGTGTCGAGTCCGTGACCCTGAACGACCTCAAGGCGGGTGAGACGCGAGACCTGCCGGTGGAGGGGGTCTTCCTCTTCGTCGGGCTCGAGCCGAAGACGGATTTTCTGAAGGGACTCCTGGAGCTGGACGAGCGGGGCTACATCATCACCGACGACGACATGAAGACGAACGTCCGGGGTATCCTCGCAGCGGGAGACTGCCGGGCGAAGACTCTGAGACAGATCGCCACGGCGGTCGGCGACGCGTCGACGGCCGCTTTCGTGGCGCAGCAGTTCGTGGAGGACGGGGTCTGGTAGCGCGGGACCCAACGAAGAACCGTCCGCGCGATGAAGTCGCCAGGAGGTGACTCGTGAAGGAACTCCTGAAAGAGACGATGGACTTCCTCAAGAAGAAGGGAGCGGAGTATGCCGACGCGCGGCATGTCCGCGGCCTGACCGAGGTCCTCGTCATGAAGAACGGCACGCTCGAGACGGCTTCCGTCGCCGAGTCCGAGGGCGTCGGCATCCGCGTACTGAACGACGGAGCCTGGGGCTTCTCCTCGAGCTCGATGCTGACGCCGGAGAGCGTGCGGAGGGTCGCCGAGCAGGCGCTGGCGATCGCGAAGGCCAGTGCGAAGGTGGGGGACTCGACCATTGTGCTCGACGGTCAGGACGTCGTCGTGGACTCCTACAGCACGGAGGTCGAGGAGGATCCGTTCACGGTCCCGCTCGACGATAAGCTGACCATCCTCGGCTCCTGCTGCGACGGGATGACGAAGACCGAGCAGGTGGCGATCGCCACGGCGTCGATGATGAGCTTCCGCACCGAGAAGCTCTTCGTCAACACGGAGGGCAGCGAGATCGAGCAGGTCATCACGGAGGCGGGCGGCGGCATCTCGGCGACCGCCATCGAGGGTGACGAGCGTCAGACGCGCTCGTATCCGGCGAGCTTCCGGGGCGACTATGCGACCCGCGGGTTCGAGTTCACGCGATCGCTCGATCTCCCGGCGCACGCCGAGAGGACCGGGGCGGAGGCGGCCCAGCTGCTCAAGGCCGATGAATGTCCCCACAAGAAGACGACCATCGTCATCGGCGGACAGCAGCTGGCTCTCCAGGTGCACGAGTCGTGCGGCCATCCTATCGAGCTGGACCGGGTCTTCGGCACCGAGGCGTCGTACGCGGGCACGAGCTTCATCACCGTGGACAAACTCGGGTCGCTCCAGTACGGCTCGAAGCTCGTCAACATCGTCGCCGACGCGACCTGTCCCGGAGGCCTGGGTTCGTTCGGCTACGACGACGAGGGCGTTCCGGCGCAGCGGTCCGACATCGTGAAAAACGGGCTGTTCGTCGGGTACCTCATGAGCCGGGAGACCGCGCCGCGCATCGGCCTCAGGTCGAACGGAACGATGCGGGCCGACGGCTGGAACCGCATCCCGCTCATCCGGATGACGAACATCAACCTGCTGCCGGGCGAGGGCACGCTCGACGAACTCATCGCCGACACGGACGACGGCATCTTCATCGATTCGAACAAGAGCTGGAGCATCGACCAGCGGCGTCTGAACTTCCAGTTCGGGTGCGAGATCGCCTACGAGATCAAGAACGGGAAGCTGGGCCGGATGCTCAAGAACCCGGTCTACACGGGGATAACACCGGAGTTCTGGGGGTCGTGCGACGCGATCACCGGTGAAAGCGAGTGGCACATCTGGGGCATCCCGAGCTGCGGGAAGGGCGAGCCGGGTCAGGCGGCCCACGTCGGTCACGGCGTCTCGCCCGCGCGGTTCCGGAACGTCGAAGTGGGGGTCAAGAAATGAGAAGCACCAAGGACCTGACGGCCCTCCTCGAGGGCGCGCTTCAGAGATCCCCGGCCGACGAGACGGAGCTCGTTGCCAGGGGGTACGACTCGGCTCTGACGCGGTTCGCCGGGTCGACGATCCATCAGAACGTCCACGAGGACGACACGTCCGTCATCGTGCGGGTCGTCGTCGGCAAGCGGATCGGCGTCGTGTCGACGAACCGTCTCGACGAGACGTCGGTCGACGAGGCCGTCACCAGGGCGATCGAGATCGCGAAGAACTCGCCGGAGGAGCCGGACTTTCCCGGCCTGCCGAAGGCCGATGCTGCTCCCTCGGTCGAGTCCTACTCGGCACAGAGCGCGGCG
>WJMD01000020.1 GCA_014728125.1 Candidatus Effluviviaceae Genus V sp. | reverse complement strand
TGTGGAGCATCGTGACGGCCACGCCACGAAGACCGTCATCGAGGCAGTCGACCGCGAGATACATGTTGAACGGCACGCCGGCAGGAACGTCGATCTGATCGACGTTGCTGTCAATGGCGCCGGACACGAACACGCGCCCGTCCGGATTGTCGTCGGCGAAGGCCGGGACAACCAGAACGACCGCCATCAGGCAAGCAACAATCGTCTTCATCTGTTCTTCTCCTCATTCACTGCGGGTCCACTTCACAAACGACAACCAACAGAACCATACGAACATCGGGAACCCGTTGCTCCCGGTTGTTGGAAGGTCTCCCTCGGTCGTCGGCTGACTCGTTGCCCTTCTTGTCTCTTATATCCTGAGTCGGGAAATAGAGCGAAGACGCACACGCGCCAACGACAACCCAAACGACCCGCGCAGCGTTCTACTAGTGGCCGTAGTGAGTCGCGAAAAACGCCAGGTCGGCAAGACCCACTGCGCCACTCCAGTCGAAGTCACTTCTCTTCTGCGACGTGCCGTAGTCACTGGCGAAGAACGCCAGGTCGGCCAGTCCGACGCCGCCGCTTGCGTCGATGTCGAACGAGTTGACCTCAATCTGGTCGCTGTCGTTGAGGACAACCGTGTAGATCTGGCACTGAATGGTCAGGAAGTCCGGATCGAGCTTGATGATCGTCTCGTCCGCGACCATCTCGAACCTGATCTCACCATTCAAGTCCGTCTCAGCATCGACTTCAGTGACCGTGACGTCGCCGCCCGTGACGTTGAAGAAGAAGCTGGATGCCGGAACGCCCTCGATCGGCGAATTGTCCGCACGTCTTGCGGTCACAGTGATGTACTGGTAGGCAGGTCCGTCACCGAGAGGGCATGAGACCATGCCCAGAGGCGTGTCGAGACCAACACTCGACAGGTCCGGATCGGGAATGCCGGCAACCGCTGTCGCGGCAACAGCCAGCATCACCACCAGGACACCAGCAAGGACTCTCATCATTTGTCACCTCCTACTATGGAACACTGCGTGTACCTGGGATTGCGGCTAACGCCGGCCTTGGCTGCGCCGGCAGAACTCGTGCTCGCGCGGTACCTCCTTTCTCATGTCATATCGGGCTACTATCCTCGGTTTCACTCACCAGCATCAAGCAGTATAGCATAGCTTTGGACATTTATGCAAGCACAATGTGGTCCACAGACCACCGACCGCCGGGAGCCACAGTACGCACGAATGCCCGTCCTTCCGAGGGAACCACGCCCATCGCCTCTTGCAAGAACCGCACCGTTCCCTCGCCACGATGCGGCGGGTACTATCAAGCCCGCCCTGTAACGGGCGGGCTTGATGAGGTCCGGGCATTCCGTGGATTCGACGGCGAAACATGAGCGCCGCTCACCGCTCGTCGCAGGGATCTTCCAGCGTCAAGGCCGGGCTCTCCCCGGAGCATGCTACTGGTAGAGCGCCTTGATGCCGCCCCACGTGCTCGCTTCCACAGGGTTGTCGCAGGTGCATTCGGCGTCGCCGGCCGGCGGCGCCTCCCCGACACCGAGGTTCTGAAGGATGCAGTACGGATCCTCCAGGTACCCGCAGTCGAGCGTGATCTTCCCGTCGGTCGGGTGCGCGCTCAGCGTCACCGAACCGGGACCGCTCGCGAAGTACGGGATCTCGACGACCGGGAGCATCCCCGTCGCCGGGTCAGGATACTCGCAGTCGGCCCAGGCGATCGCCCACCCAGCGGGGTCGTTGAAACCACCGACAGTCTGAGTACCGTCGTTCAGGTACACCGGCACGCCGGCCGGGAAGCCGGGGATGTCGTGGAGCATCGTGACGGCCACGCCGCGAAGGCCGGTGTCGATGCAGTCAACCACGAGGTATATGTTGAACGGCACGCCGGCAGGAACGTCGATCTGGGAGACGTGAGAGTCCGGATCAGCCGTCACGAAGACGCGCCCGTTGGGATTCTCGTCGGCCCATGCGAAGCCCGCCACGACGACCACGATCAACGCTGCATACACGACCCGCATCATTCCACCTCTCTCTCCAGCGGGCGCGGAACGCCCGCCTCCGATAATTGCCTGTCTTGTCTCATCGGAATCGTTGAAGCTCTTCTGTCGGAATGCCACCTCCTCCGCCCAGGGCCCCTCCGAGCTGCTCGCGAGTCACTCCGCGCGCTCCGCGCGTCCGACACCGAAGAACTGGTGGGCGAAACAGGACTCGAACCTGTGGCCCCCTGCTTGTAAGGCAGGTGCTCTAACCAGCTGAGCTATTCGCCCGACTCGCCGGCGGGCTCTCGTGCGGCCTCCCGGTTCTTCCCTCCGCCCAGCATGATGGCGACGGGGATGGCTGCGCAATAGCCCAGCACCAGAAGAAACGGCGCCAGCGTCATCGAGCCGGCTGCGAGTCGCTCGAATCCGATGCCGATCAGTGCGGCGCCGCAGGCGAACGCTATGATGCTCTCTCTACTGAGCATAATCACCTGACGGCCGACGGTCAACGCCGGCCCCGAGTTCCGTTCCTTCCCGATTCCACCCGATGCTGGAAGCTAGCACCGCCCCCCGACCAGTGTCAAGACAAAACTCGCCCGGCATGGTCTCGAAAGCCCCACTCCATAGGGCTTCCCTGCCCAGCGGCACTGAATCACGCTCCTGGCTCGACGCGTGGGTGGGGCACCTCGCCGGTCAGTCCGCGCTCGACGACGGCTCGGGCTCCTGCGCCGCGCGCTCCCTCTCGAGCTGGATCATCTTGCGAGCGAGCACGTGCTCCTCGAACGTCCTGCTGAACCGGTGCGTGCCGTCACGGTCGGCCACGAAGAAGAACTCGTCGCTCCCCTCGATCGGATAGAGCGCCGCGTCGATTGACGCCTTGCCCGGACTGCAGATCGGGCCCGGCGGGAGTCCCTTGTTCCGATAGGTGTTGTACGGAGAATCGACATCGAGGTCGCCGTAGTAGAGACGGCGCCGGAAACGCCCGATGGCGTAGCGCACCGTCGGGTCGGCCTCGAGTCTCCAGCCTCTCTCGAGACGATTGTGGTAGACGGCGGAGATCCTCGGTCGCTCCAGGTCGTAGAGCGCCTCCGCCTCGATGATGGAGGCGAGCGTCAGCACCTCGCGAACGCTCATGTCCAGGGAGTCCGCACGGGCCAGCCGGCGGTCGTCGAGGAACTCGTGCGTCTCCTCGACCATTCTCCGGATGATGTCGAGCGCGGCGGCATCCACGTTGAAGCGGTAGGTGTCGGGATGAAGATAGCCTTCGAGAGAGGGTGCGGTGATGCCGAGCTCGGTGATGAGCTCCGGGTCGTGGACATGGTCCGTGAACTCAGCACGGTCGATCCCGAGGCTCGACTCCATGAGCGCCGCGATCTGCGCGGCGCGGAACCCCTCGGGCACGGTGACCGTCCTTCCGGCCACATCGCCGTGTCGAACCGCCAGCAGCACCCTGAGGTCCGAGGTCGAGGGCCCGAACTCGTATGTCCCGGCCTGGATCTCGTCCGCGTATCCGAGCGCCCTCCCGACAAGGGCGAAGAGCGCCGGGTGCCCCACGATGCCCTGCTCGTGGAGGGACCGTGCCGTCTGACGAAGCGAAGCCCCTTCAGGCACCTCGACCATCACGCGGCCGCCGAGATCGCGGAGCGACACCAGCGCCAGCGTCCCCGCGAACGCGCCGAGAAGCAGTCCACCGACGATCGCGACGATAATGAGCTCCTTCAGGAACCAGTGCGGTCCCCGGCGCGCAGGTTCCGGAGGCAGCTCATCTCTGCTGCGCCGCTTCAGGACCATCAGCCAGCCTCCTGACGGAGCCGCGACTCCTCGTCAAGATATCCCTGGAGGATGATCGAAGCCGCCAGCTCGTCCACTCTCGACTTCCTGCCGCGTGCGCGCTCGCCGCGTTCCCTCATCATCCGCTCCGCCTCGGCGCTCGAAAGCCGCTCGTCCCGCAGAACCACCCTCGCACGCGTCGCGTCCTCGAACTCGACGGCCAGCTCCTCCGCTCTGGCGGCCCTCGGCCCACGGCTTCCGTCCATTCTGATCGGGTGCCCGACGACGATCGTGTCGGCGCCCTCCTCCATCGCGAGCATCGCCAGCCGCCGGGCGGCCTCCTGGTCGGTAAGATGTTCGAGCGCGCCCATCGGACGGGCGATCTGTCGGCCCTCGTCCGACATCGACAGGCCGATGCGGGCGTCGCCGGGGTCGACTCCGATGACGCGTCCGTCGCGACCGCCGGGATGGCGCAGTGCGTCGAGGACGTCGGCGAAATCGTCCGGCAGCGGCGCCGCGATGTCGACGCGCATGCCGGTGCCCGGGTGATCGAACGTGATCCGGCGCGCATGGAGCGCATGTCGGGTCGCGATCCCGTTGACCCGCTGTGCGTGGTGTCGGTGGTCGGGCGCGACGTCCCCGAACGACCGCTTGACGCCGCCGTAGGTGGGGTCCCCGATGATCGGGTTCCGCATGTGCATCATGTGAACCCTGATCTGGTGTGTCCTGCCGGTCTCGGGGCCGGCCTCTACGAGCGACGCGAAGGAGAACCGCTCACGTACCCTCCACCTCGTGACAGCGTCACGCCCTCCGGGCACGACGGCCATTCGCTTCCTGTCGCGCGGGTGCCTGTCGATCGGCTCATCGATGGTCCCCCCTTCCGCACCGGGGTTTCCCCAGACGAGCGCCAGGTAGAGCTTGCTGACACGACGCTCTTCGAACGCGGCCGACAGCCTCCGGTGCGCCAGGTCGTTCTTCGCAACGACGATGACGCCCGAGGTGTCGCGGTCGAGTCGGTGGACGATGCCAGGTCTCAGATCATCTCCTACGCTCGACAGCGCCGCGTCCCGTCCCATCAGCGCGTTCACGAGCGTGCCGCCCGGCGTGCCGGGCGCCGGATGGACGACCATGCCGGGCCCCTTGTTGACGACGATGATGTCGTCGTCCTCGTGCAGGATCTCAAGCGGGATCGACTCCGGGCGGGCCCTGAGCTTCTCCAGCTCGGGGACAGAGGCATGGATGACGTCACCTGGATAGATGCGGGTGCTCGGCTTGACGCGCCGTCCGTTCACCGTGACGAGACCGTCCTCAATGATCGACTTGGCGCGCGTCCGCGAGAGCTCGGGGGCGTTCGATCCCAGGAAGTGATCGATGCGCTCGCCGTCCTCCTCCTCTGAAACGACAAGCGTGATCTCCTCATGCGACATCGTCGGCCTCACCGTTCCCCGACATCCTCTCCGGAGACTCGTGAGCGTCAGTCGATGCCCCGTCGGGTTCCTTCCCGGACATGAAGACGAGGTGTACGGCGAGCAGTACGACGCCGATCGTGATGGCGCTGTCGGCGATGTTGAAGGCGGGCCAGCGTGTCGTCCCGACCCCGATGTCGAGGTAGTCGATCACGGCACCGATGCGGACGCGATCGATGAGGTTCCCGAGCGCGCCGCCGAGGATAAGCCCGAACGCCAGCTGGTGCATCGCCTGCATCCGCGCGATCTCGCGGCGGAAGAAGATGATCGCGGCCGCTGCCAGCGCCGAGATGACGATGAACCATGTGCTCTGCCCCCGGAAGATGCCGAAGGCCGCACCCGTGTTCTCAGTGCGGGTCAGACGGAGGAAGGTACCCCAGACGTTTCGGATCTCCCCCATGCCCAGAACGTCCACGACCACCCTCTTCACCATCTGGTCGGAGACGACGATAATGAGGGCGGTCGCGAAGAGCCTGAGGTTGGCGGCTGGGCCGCCGGCGCATCTAGTCGTGGAGCGTTCCATCTTCCTCTGCCTTCTTACACTCAATGCAGAGGCGGGCGTGCGGTACGACCTCGAGCCGGGCCTTCTTGATCCTCTTCCCGCAGCCGGTGCATTCGCCGTACTCGCCCTCACGGATCCTCCTGAGGGCCTCGTCGATGTGGTACAGCAGACGGCCCTCTGAGGACGCCATGTGATAAGCGCGCTCGCGTTCCTCCGCGTCGCTCGCCTGGTCGGCCATGTGCACCGAGTACGCGGACAGGTCCCCGGCGGACTCGCGCTGGGAACTGTTGAAGATCTTGTCCTCGTAGTAGCCAAGCTCCTTGAGGAGCTTGATGCGTTCCTCGATGAGCCGCTTCTCGAAGTGGTCCAGGTCTCTCTTCTTCATTGAGATCCTCCGCGGTCCGAGCCTGAGCCCGCCTGCGGCGCGTCTACTTCACGCGCGCGACGGCGATCCGGGCCTTCTCCCCGTTCACATCCCATTCCCGCTCGAGCTCGCCCGTCTCCTTGCCTTCCTCGAAGGCGTCTGCCAGTGTCTCCCTGCTGATCCTCTCGGCGTGCTTCTCGAGCGCCGACGTGAGCCTCGGCGACGTCTCGTACCAGACGCGGATGTGGTCGACAACCTCGAACCCCGCGTCCTTTCTCATGAACTGCACCTTGTTGATGAACTCGCGCGCGAAACCCTCGTCGCGGAGTTCCTCGGTCATCTCAGTGTCGAGCGCGACGGTCATGGTCTGGTCCGTCTCAACCGCCAGTCCGGGCCTGGCACCCGTTTCTATCGTGACGTCCGACGGCTCGACGACAATCGCGCTTCCGTCCACCTGTGTTTCGACGCTCTCTCCGGCCGCCAGTTTCCCAGCGGACTCCGACCCGAGGCCGCGGATCGCCTCGGCGACCGCGTTGACGCTCTTCCCGTGCTTCGGTCCGAGCGCCGGAAAAACCGGAGCGGCAGAGAGGCTCGAAAGGTCCTCGGCCTCGGACCACTCGAGCGACTTGACGTTGAGCTCCGAGAGTACGAGCTGCTCGAGTTGCGCAACACCGGCCCGCTGCTTCTCCGAGACGCCCGCCACGAGCAGCCGGGAGAGCGGCTGGCGCACCTTGATCGACGCGCTGTTGCGCGCCGCGCGGCCGAGCGCCACGATCCTCCGCGCCGTCTCCATCGCGCTCTCGAGTTCCCGATCGGCGGCGGCCTCGTCGGCCTGAGGATAGGAGACGAGGTGGACGCTCGTCGCATCTCCGTCGGTCTCCGTGAGACGCGTGTGCACAGCCTCTGAGAGAAACGGGGCGAACGGCGCCATCGCCTGCGACGCCGTCACCAGCACCTCGAAGAGCGTGGAGAACGCCGAGCGCTTCTCAACGTCCATCTCGCCCTTCCAGAAGCGCGGTCTGGAGAGACGGACATACCAGTTCGAGACGTCCTCGAGGATGAAGGTCTGAAGCGTTCGGGCCGCCTTCGTCAGGTCGTACGACTCCATGGCGCGCGCCGTCGCTTCGACGGTCGAGTTGAGCCGCGAGATCATCCAGCGGTCGACCAGCGGTCGCTCGGCGCGCTCGACCGCGTGCGCCTCAGGCTCGAACCCGTCGATGTTCGCGTAGAGCGCGAAGAAGCCGTAGGTGTTCCGGAGGGTGTCGATCACCTTGCTCGCGGCCTCGCGGACCCCGGCCTCGTCGAACTTCTTCGGGAGCCAAGGCGGGCTCGACGACATCATGTACCACCTGAGCGCGTCGGCCCCGACCGTCGCCATGATCTCGAACGAGTCGGCGACGTTGCCGACCGACTTCGACATCTTCTTGCCCTCGGCGTCGAGAACCATGTCGTTGACGACGCAGCGTTTGAACGAGGAGGTGCCGGAGATCATCGTCGAAATGGCCAGAAGCGAGTAGAACCAGCCGCGCGTCTGGTCGACGCCCTCGGCGATGAAGTCGGCCGGGAAGTGCGCGTCGAAGAGGTCCTCGTTCTCGAACGGATAGTGCCACTGCGCGTACGGCATCGAGCCGGTATCGAACCAGCAGTCGATGACCTCGGGCGTGCGGCGCATGACGCCGTCGCACTCGGAGCACGAGAGGACGACGCCGTCGACGAACGGCTTGTGGAGGTCGAGCTCGCCCGTCATCCCCTCGACGGC
>WJMD01000019.1 GCA_014728125.1 Candidatus Effluviviaceae Genus V sp. | reverse complement strand
CGCGTGCTGCTCGCGAGTGGATACCCGGGCAAGACGTCGGGTCCGTGCAATCCGTACGAGAGGGGCTATCCGTTCCTCTCGAAGCCCTACTCTATCCGAGGGCTTGTCGACAAGGTCCGAAGCATCCTGTGCTGAGGACGCCGCGTCCGACACGTCCCGCGCGGTCGCGATCTCGAGGCCGGACCACGCGACCGCGATGCCGAACGCGCCGACGTTCCGGTGCTCGCGACCGTCGCGGAGCCTGCGTCATCCCCCACCCCTCAGACCGCCCCCGCCTCCGATGGACCCCATGCCTGTGATGAGACCTGAGACGATCCTTGAGCGTGGACCGGACTCCCCCAAGCTACCGTAGCGGCCGGCACAGGGTTGAGTGCTCCGACCGCAACGAGCGGGCGGGTGTGAAGTCCGGCGCTCCGCGTGTGCGCCTCCCTGTCCCAACCAACCGAGATGCGATCGCCGTGCGATGGAGGTGTGAGACGACCTGCGTCCAGTCGAGCTCGACGGCCAGGCGCATGACGGCGCTGACGGTCGTGGGGAATGGGATTGCTCCGGCGAATTGGTAAGCGTATACATCATATCATCAGAAATCATAAGAGCGAAGCGTGGGCATACGCATCTGATGCGGAGGGCGTTGTGGTCGAGAACGAGCAGTCCGGGCAGAACGAACAGGAACCGAGGGCGGAGGGGGAATCTCCTCCCGTAGAGTCCGAGGACACACTGGACGAACAGGTTCGCGAGGAGAAGCGCGTCGAACGTCGCGGCTTCGGTACGTTCGAGGGCGTCTTCGTTCCCACGCTCCTCACGATCCTCGGCGTCATCATGTACCTCCGCGCAGGCTGGGTCGTGGGCAACGCCGGCGTCATAGGCGCGTGGCTCATCATTGTCATCTCATTCGGCGTCACGTTCTTCACCGGGCTTTCGCTCTCCTCGATCGTCACGAACATCCGCGTCGGCGCGGGCGGAGCGTTCTCGATCATCGCGCACGCCCTCGGCCTCGAGGTCGGCGGCAGCATCGGACTGCCGCTCTACCTCTCCCAGACGCTCGCGGTGGCCCTCTACATCTTCGGATTCCGCACCGGCTGGCTCTGGCTCTTCCCCTCCCACCCCGCTCTCTACGTCGATCTCGGGGTCTTCGTCGTGCTCTTCGCCGTCGCCTACGTGAGCGCGGGATTCGCCTTCCGCATCCAGTTCGTGGTCCTGGCGGTGATCGTGGCTTCGCTCATCTCGGTCGCGGCGGCCGCGTTCTCCGGCGAGGGTCTGACCGAACCTGTCCAGTGGTGGGGAACTTTCCAGGGAGGGCCGCAGTCACCCGCGGGCGGCATCTCGTTCTGGGGTGTCTTCGCCGTCTTCTTCCCGGCGGCGACCGGCATCATGGCCGGGGTCAACATGTCCGGGGAGCTCAGGAACCCGCGCCGGGCAATCCCCCTGGGAACGCTCTCCGCGATCGGCGTCAGTCTGGCCGTCTACCTCTGGCTGGCCTTCTGGCTGGCGCGGTCGGCCTCCCCGGAGGCGCTCCGCGGGAGCTACACCGCGCTCATCGACAACGCCGCCTGGCCCAGGCTCGTGCTCGCGGGCCTGCTCGGCGCGACGTTTTCCTCCGGACTCGCCTCGATCGTTGGGGCCCCCCGTATCCTGCAGGCGCTCGGTGACCACGGCATCGTGCCCGGCTCCCACTGGTTCGCGAGGCTCGGGAGCAACAAGGAGCCGCGAAACGCGCTCGTGGCCACCGGCGTCGTCGTGTTCGGCGCACTGATGCTGAGAGAGCTGAACGCGGTGGCCCCGCTCATCACCATGTTCTTCCTGATCACGTATGCCATGATCAACATGGTCGTTCTCCTCGAGCAGAGCCTCGGCCTCGTCAGCTTCAGGCCGCTCGTTCGCGTCCCGATCTTCGTCCCGGCCGTGGGGGGCTTCGGCAGCTTCGTTGTCATGTTCATCGTGAACCCGACGTTCAGCCTGATCGCCGCCCTCATCGTCCTCGGCATGTACTGGTTCCTCGTGCGTCGCGAACTCAAGGCTCCGTTCGGCGATGTGCGCAGCGGGCTCTTCGTCGCCGTCGCTGAGTGGTCCGCGAAGCGCGTCGCCCGGCTCGGCGCGCCGAGCGAACGCGTCTGGCGGTCGAACGTCATCGTCCCGGTCGAACGGATCGAGGACATCCGGGGCCTCTACCGGCTCGTCTGGAACATCGCGTACAAGCGCGGCTCGGTGAAGCTCCTCGGTCTGGCGAAGATGGGCGAGGGCGACGAACTCGCCGAGGAGCTGCCGCGGCTCGAGGAGTCCCTGCGGGACGAGGGCGTCTTCACGTCGTCGACCGTCGTGGAGGCAGGCACCTTCGGCGAGAACCTGATGGCCAGTCTCGAGGCGATGAGCGGCACGATCTTCAGACCGAACGTCCTGCTCGTGAGAACGCCGGACTCCGATGAGCGCAGAGAGGAGCTCTCGGTCGTCATCGAGAGAGCACGCGAGAAGCGGGTCGGCGTGCTGCTCCTGTCGGAGCACGCGCGCGCCGGCCTCGG
>WJMD01000018.1 GCA_014728125.1 Candidatus Effluviviaceae Genus V sp. | reverse complement strand
GTGTCGCGCACGAAGTCGACGGTGTTGAAGCCGGCGCCGAAGTCTTCGGAGACGAGCGACAGGAACTCGGGGAGAAACGTGTAGTCCTCCTGGCCCCAGAGGCTGTTGGCCTGGCTCAGCAGATACCCCGACGTCTCGGCCTGTGCGCTCAGACGCCGGTCGAGTTCCCCAAGGCCGGCGAGGATCACCGGCGGGCTGCCCTCAGGGAAGCCGAGGACCCCGGCCATCTCCTCAGCCGTCGTGCCGCGCGCCCCGGCGTAGGTCATGGCGAGCGCGGTCGAGACGCTGAGCGGGGACATGAACACGTTCGCCGCCGCGTCTGACTGTTCCGCAACGCGCCCGTAGAGCGAGAGCGCGAACGAGGTGTTGGCCTCGACCAGCCCCGCCGTGTCGACGTCGGGCTCCCCGGCGTCGGTCGCCCCGCACCCGGTGAGCAGAGCCGCGACCGCGAGCACGGCGACGGCTCTGCCCGCTGAACCCCTTCTTCGCATCGTCGGTTCGGACGTTCCTTTGACTGACATGGCCGTTCCTCCCTGTGCGCTCCTTTGTCTTCCCTCGTGCTGGTGAACACCGGTGCCGGAAGCCCCCCGCGGTCTACGACAGAGCATACCACCCTGCGGCCGTCGGGCGAAGGGGAGCCGCGCGTCGCCGCCTTCCCCGGCTGGACAGTTGAATGACGCTCTGCTTTACTGAGACGATGATCTAGGAGTCGCCGGCCGTCCCTGACAGCGACCATACGCTGTTCCTCACGTCGCCGCGGCTTCCTCCGGTCGGGCGGGGGCTTCGGAGAGCATCGAGCAGGAGAGCTTCATGTCCGAACGACGCGCCACGTACCGTCTTCAGCTCACGCCGTCCTTCACCTTCTCGGACGCCGCCGGGCTCGCCGACCACATCTCACGGCTCGGCGTGAGCCACGTCCATTGCTCGCCCATCTTCGAGGCGCGGAGCGGGAGCCCGCACGGCTACGACGTCGTCGACCCGACCCGCGTGCGAGCTGAGCTCGGGGGCCGGAGCGGCTTCGAGGCGCTCTGCAGAGAGCTTCGGGGAAGCGGACTCCGCGTGCTTCTCGACATCGTCCCGAACCATATGGCGGCATGGCACGAGAACCCGTGGTGGTGGAGCGTCCTCGAACGTGGTGAGGAGAGCCCGTACGCGCACTACTTCGACATCGACTGGCATCCTCCGCAGACCGACCTCGACGGGAAGGTGCTTCTGCCGTTCCTCGGGCGGCCCCTCGACCGAGCCCTCGAGCGTGGCGAGGTGCTGCTCGAGGACGCGGGTGACGGCCCCGTCGTCGTCTCGGGCTCGTTCCGGTTTCCGGTAGCCGAGGGGACCGCTCCCGGCGGGATCGAACCCGGGGCCGGGGCGCGGGAGCGGAGCGCGATGATGGAGCTCCTGTCACGGCAGCACTACGTCCTGGCCGACTGGCGGAGGGGCGTGGTCGACCTCAACTACCGCCGCTTCGCGAACGTGTCCGGCCTCGTCGGCATGCGCGTCGAGGAGGCGGACGTCTTCGAGGCCCTCCACGGCCTCGTGTTCGAACTCCTTGACGAGGGACTCATCGACGGACTGCGCATCGACCACGTCGACGGACTCAGGGATCCGGTCGGGTACTTCGAGCGCCTTCGGGCACGCGCTCCGGATGCGTGGATCGTCGTGGAGAAGGTGCTCACCGGAGACGAACGACTCCGCGCCGACTGGCCGGTGGAGGGAACCACCGGCTACGACGTCCTGACGCATATCGAGCGCCTCTTCGTCGATGAGGAGGGAGAGGCGGACCTCTCGCGGCTCTACGAGGAGTTCACGGGCTCAGCGGGCGCGTATCCTGAGCTCGAGCTCGAGAAGAAGCTCCTCGTGCTCGACAGGCTCTTCGCGTCGGAGCTCGGCAGGCTGACGGACATGGTCGTCACGGCGGCCGATGCTCACGGCGGTCCGGCGAACGCGTCGTTCCTCTCGGAGGCGCTTCGGGCGCTCGTCGCGTCGTTTCCCGTCTACCGGGCGTACGTCCGTCCGGACGAGGGCACGGCCACGCGAGAGGATGCCGCCGTCCTCGATGATGCCCTCGGACGCGCCGCACAGCTTCGTCCGGGATTGCCTCGAGACGTCTGGGTCTTTCTCCGCGACCTCTTTCTGCTGCGCTACCGGGACCCGAACGACCGGGACGCCGTGGCCCGCTTCCAGCAGCTCACCGGACCGGTGATGGCCAAGGGCGTCGAGGACACCGCCTTCTACTGCTACAACCGTCTGACCTGTCTCAACGAGGTGGGAGGCGACCCGGGCCGCTTCTCGGAGTCGACGGATGCATTTCACGCGTGGTGTAGCGACCTGGTAGCAGCGCGGCCGCACACCCTCTCCGTCGTGACCACGCACGATACGAAGCGGAGCGCCGACGTCAGGGCGAGGATCGCGCTCCTCGCGGGGGTCCCGACAGCGTGGGGCGAGTCGGTCCGGCGATGGTCGCGTCGCAACGAGCCTCACAGGACCGACGGGATGCCGGACCGGAACGACGAGTATCTCATCTACCAGACGCTCGTCGGCGCGTGGCCCGTCGATGTCGAGAGGCTCAGGGCGTTCGCGCAGAAGGCCGCGCACGAGGCCAAGCGGAAGACCGCCTGGACGAGGCGGGACGATGATTACGACCGCGCGCTCGACCGCTTCGTCGAGGGCATCCTCGGCGACGGCGCGTTCATCGAGGAGCTGGAGCGTTTCCTTCTCCCGCTCGACGCCGTCTCGAAGGCTGCGTCGGTCTCGCGGACGCTTGTTCAGATGACGGCGGCGGGGCCCCCTCAGATCTACCGCGGCGACGAGGTCTGGTACCGGGCGCTGGTCGACCCGGACAACCGGCGACCGGTCGACTTCGTCCCCGTCCGCCGCGCTGTCGAACGGGCCGGCTATCCAGAGCCGAACGACGCGGGAGCGGAGAGAGGTACATCGGAGTGGTTGCGCGCTCTCGCCCGCGACGCCCCCGGCGTCTCGAAGGCGCGGGCCGTCAGGGCGGCGCTCACGGCGCGGCGCGATTGTCCGTCCGCGTTCGGGCCGGGCTCGGAGCACATCGCCCTCGCGGTCGGCGGTCCGAAGGCGAGGCACGTTGTCGCCTTCGAGAGGCGGTCGCGGATGGGGGACGGCGCCGCGCCGGCAGCTTCGGTCGTGACGGTCGTCCCCAGGCATCTCGCGGGGTTCTCGGGCGACTGGCGGGGGACGACGGTCGCGCTGCCCCCCGGCCGCTACGAGGACGTCTTCACCGGCGCCGCTTTCGAAGGGACGGTTCGTGTCGAGGACCTGCTGGCTGACTTCCCCGTCGCTCTGCTCACGTTACGGAGGTGTGACCAGTGAGGACGTTCACTGTGTGGGTGCCGTTCGCGGGGAAGGTGGAGCTCGGGATCGGAGGTCGGTGGGTTCCGATGTCGCCGTCGGGACGCGGGTGGTGGCGAGCCACTGCGGACGCCGCTCCGGGCACCGACTACGTCTTCCGGGTCGACGGCGGCGAGCCGCGCCCGGACCCGCGATCCCCGTGGCAGCCTGATGGTGTGCACGGTCCGTCCAGAGTGGTCGATCACGACGGCTTCCCGTGGACCGACAGAGACTGGCAGTCGAGGCCTCTCGCGTCGGCGATCATCTACGAGCTCCATGTCGGGACGTTCACGGAAGAGGGGACCTTCGATTCGACCATCGGCCGGCTCGACCACCTCGTCGACCTCGGGGTCACGCACATCGACATAATGCCGGTGAACGAGTTCGCCGGACCGAGAGGGTGGGGCTACGACGGGGTCGACGTCTACGCGCCGCACCATGCGTACGGCGGCCCGGAGGCGCTCAAACGGCTCGTCGACGCCTGCCACGAGCGCGGTCTCGGCGTCATTCTCGACGTCGTCTACAACCACTTCGGCCCGGAAGGGAACTACCTGGGCGAGTTCGGGCCGTACTTCTCGAGGGATTACTCCACACCGTGGGGCCCGGCCGTGAACCTGGTCGAGCCGTGGAGCGACGAGGTCAGGCGTTTCATCGTGGACAGCGCGCTCGCGTGGCTCCGGGACTATCACATCGACGGGCTCCGCGTCGACGGGGTGCATGCGCTGGTCGACACCTCCGCCGTGCACATCATGGAGCAGCTTGCGAGCGAGGTCGAGACGCTCTCGGCCCGGGAGGGACGCCACCACTTCGTCATCGGCGAGAGCGACCTCAATGACCCGCGGCTCGTTCAGCCGAGAGAGACCGGCGGATACGGAGTCGACGCTCAGTGGAGCGGCGATTTCCATCACATCCTGCACGTCCTCCTGACAGGAGAGCGTGACGGCTACTACGTGGACTACGAGGGACTCGACGACCTCGCCAGGTCCTTCCGTCAGTCGTTCATCTACGACAACCGCTTCTCCCGGTACAGAAGGCGGAGCTTCGGCCGCAGGCCGGCCGGCATCAGCGGACACCGGTTCGTCGCGTTCCTTCAGAACCACGACCAGATCGGCAACCGCGCGCGTGGAGAGCGCATAGCGCACATTGCCGGGGAGCGTCGCCAGAAGGTCGGGGCCGGGCTTCTGTTCGCCTCTCCGTTCGTGCCGCTCGTCTTCCAGGGGGAGGAGTGGTCCGCGAGCTCTCCGTTCCAGTACTTCACGAGCTACCGGGACGAGAGGACGGCAGAGCGCGTCAGAAAGGGACGGCGGGAGGAGTTCGCGTCGTTCGGATGGGACCCCGACGACGTGCCCGATCCGCAGGACGAGGAGACCTTCCGCCGCTCGAGGCTCGCGTGGGACGAGGTGGACAAGGAGCCCCACCGCTCCATGCTCGAGTGGTACCGCGAGCTTATCCGGTTGAGAAAGAGCAGCGACGACCTGTCCGACGGCAGAATGGGCGACGTCGCGACGCGTTTCGTGGACACGAAGCAGTGGTTCGTCGTGGAGCGGGGGACGGTGTCGGTCATCGTGAACTTCGGAGAGACACCGCAGACGGTCCCTCTCGCGGCGGACCGTCCCCGGCGCCTGCTCCTGACGTCCGATCCGGACGTGGAGATCCACGACGAACGGGTCGAGGTGCCGCCCGTCGCGATCGCGTTCCTGGGTCCGTAGTCCGAAGGAGGTTTGCGATGGAGACGCTCCGTGAACTCGTCGCCGGCCTGGAGCGGCGCGGAGACGCGCAGGCCGTCGTGGCGTTCGGTGGCGACGAGGTCCGTACCTTCACGTACGCGGAGCTCGGCAGAGCTGCCGCACGGGTGGCCGCGGGCCTCGCAACACGAGGACTGGGTCGCGGCGACCGCGTGGCGGTCTCCTCGGAGCCCTCCTTCGAGGCCATCGTCTCGGTACTCGGCGTGATCGGGAGCGGTGCCTCGATCGTCCCGGTCGACGTCCAGCTGACTGGTTCACCTCTCGTGCGCGGTCTGGAGGCGGCTGGGGTCGGACTCGTGTTCACGACGGCGGAGCGCGCCTCGACGCTCAGGGAGGCCGTTTCGAGCCTCGAGCTCGTGGTTCTGGACGAAGACCCAGGCCTCGACGGCATCGTCGGGGCGGACGCCGAACCCGTCAAGGCCGAGCCGTCGGACGAGGCGGCCCTTTTCTTCACGTCGGGGACGACCGGTACGGTCAAGGGCGTTCCACTGACGCACGCGAACATCACGCATCAGATCGACACGCTCGTCGCGTCCGAGCTCGTCGGTCCGGACGACAGAATGCTCCTGCCGCTTCCGCTCCACCACGTCTACCCCTTCGTTGTCTCGGTGCTGCTTCCTCTGGCGTTGGGCATGCCGATACTGCTGCCGAACTCCCTGACGGGTCCCGACCTTGTCCGCGCGCTCCGTGACGGCGAGGTCACCGTCGTCATCGGCGTGCCGCGGCTCTACGAAGCGCTTCTCGACGGCATCGAAGCGCGGGTGTCGTCGCGCGGGATGCTCGCGACGGCTTGGTTCCGAGGCGCCTTCGGGCTCTCGTACGCTACACGGCGTGCGCTCGGGCTTCGAATGGGGAAGACGCTTCTCGGTCCGATCCACGCGGAGTTCGGACGCGGGCTCGACGTCGTGGCGTCCGGCGGGGCGCCGCTCCGGCCGGAGATCGCGTGGAGGCTCGAGGCGATGGGGTGGCGGGTCGCCATCGGGTACGGGCTGACCGAGACCTCGCCGATCCTGACGCTCAACCCGCCGGGCCGGGCCCGGATCGGCAGCGTCGGCCGCGCCATCGACCGCGTCGAGCTCGAGCTCGACGAGGAGGCCGAGGGAGCCGGGAACGGACTCGGGGAGGTACTGGCCAGAGGGCCGAACGTCTTCGCCGGATATCTCGACGACGAGGAGGAGACGGACTCGTCGTTCACCTCGGACGGCTGGTTTCGCACGGGAGATCTCGGGCGGTTCGACGGCGAAGGGTACCTCTTCCTCTCGGGGCGTGTCTCAAACCTCATCGTGACCGAGGGAGGGGAGAACGTCTGGCCCGAGGAGGTCGAGGACGCGTACGCTGCGAGCGACGCAGTCAGTGAACTGGGCGTCTTCGAGCGCGATGGACGGCTCTTCGGCGTCGTCGTGCCCGCGCTGGCCGGTATCGCAGAGGACGAGACCCCGGAGGAGGCCGTCCGACGCGCGGTCGACCGGGTCTCGCGGGAGCTTCCCTCCTACAAGCGCATCAACGAGTACGCCGTTACCCGGCGCTCGCTCGAGCGCACGCGGCTGGGGAAGCTCCGCAGGCATCTCCTGCCGGGCCGCTACGACGAGGCGGCGTCCGGGGAGGAGACGGCAGCGGGGCCGCTTCCGCTCGAGGAGATGGGCGACGACGACCGGCGGCTTCTCGAGAACGAGGCCGCGCGCGAGGTGTGGGACTGGTTCGCGGAGTCCTACCGTGACGTCCCGATCACGCCCGATACCAGTCCCCGGCACGACCTGGGCATCGACTCGCTGGAATGGCTCAGTCTGACGATGGAGCTCTCACAGCGAGCGGGCGTCGTGATCGGGGAGGACACGATCTCCCGGGTCGAGACGATCAGGGACCTCCTGGAGACCGTCCAAGAACGGGCGGAGGGCGAGATCGGCGAGGAGGGCAGAGACCCATTCGAGGAGCCGGAAGAGCTCCTGAACGAAGCCCAGCTTGCCTCGCTCGAGCGCCACGACCGGTTCGAGGCGGCGATGGCCCGCGGGCTCGTCGGCTTCGTCCGGGGCGTCAGTCGTCTGGTCTACCGCCTGGAGGTCGAGGGACTCGAGAACCTGCCCGACGAGCCGCCGTACCTCATCACGCCGAACCACGTGAGTTTCCTCGACCCGTTCGTGCTGGGAGCGGCGATGGGCGCCGACCGACTCAGGGACGTCTACTGGAGCGCCTGGGTTCAGGCGGGGTTCAGCAACCCGGTCAAGCGATACGTAAGCCGTCTCGCCAAGACCGTGCCGATAGACCCCTACAGGGCCGCCGTCTCCAGCCTTGCGCTCGGGGCTGCGGTCCTCGGCAGGGGACACGCCCTGGTCTGGTTCCCCGAGGGAGGCCGCTCGCGGGCCGGCCGCCTCAAGGAGTTCAAACGGGGCATCGGCATGCTCCTCGATACACACCCGGTCCCGGTGGTGCCGGTCATCATCCGGGGGACGTACGAGGCCTGGCCACCCGGTCAGACGCTTCCCGGCGCGCACCCCGTGCGGGTCACCTTCGGCAAGATCGTGCGTCCCGAGGAACTCGAGAGCGAGGGGGAGGGCGACGCTGCCAGGGACAGGATCACGTCCGGCCTTCGGAGACGCATGCGCTCCATGCTTGGGGAGGCAGAGAGCGAGGCGCCTTAGCGCCCGGCGTGCGCGCGACGCCGTCGCCCGGCGGCTTCCTAGAAGGAGACGGACAGCGCCAGCAGGGCGTAGTTCAGCCAAGCGAAGTTGTAGACCTCGTCGTTGTCGGCCCCGCCCTCGACGACCCGATAGCCCAGCCGCAGCTCGACCATCTCACGGGGACGGTAGGTGAGCGCCAGCAGGACGTCCTCGGCCCTTCCCTGCGGGGCGGCCAGCGCGTCACCGTGAAGGAGCAGGGCGACCCTCTCGGAGAAGGCCCAGCGCGCCCGGAAGTTCACGAGCGGCACGAAGCCCACGTTCGACTTCTCGGATTCGAGCCCGCCGCCCTCGACGCGCACGACGGCGTCCCGGATCTTGGCCGTGAATCCGAGACCGTACTCGAGTCGACCGCGCGGCTCGAACTCGTATCGGTAGGTCAGCCGGTAGGAGTTGAATGTGTAGGTCGCATCGAGTTCGGTTCCGCCCGGGAACGTCACCTCCTCAAAGACCAGCGGGTCCTCGACCGAGCCGTTGGCCCTGAGGGACAGCGGCGCGTAGAGCCCCGAGAGAGTGTGCTTTCCCGAGAACGTGTACGAGACGCGGAGCCTGAAGTAGCCGTCCGACTCGGTGTCGAGATCGTCGACGAGCGAGAACCGGGTTCCCACGTCTCCCGGTATCCCCACGTCGTTGTATCCGGACCATACGACGCCCCGTTCGTAGTCGACATGGAACCCGGCGTGCGCTCCGAGAGGAACAAGAAAGAGCGCCAGCAGCAGTGGCAGCGTCCGCTTCATCGAATGCCTCCGTGGATGTGTCCTCCGGCTCGGTTCGTACGTAAGGAACATCAGAAGGCATGAGAAACCACATGTCAAGGTGGGAGATGGCACAGGGGAGGAGACCGAAGAAGATCGCAGTCTGAGCGGCCCTGCGTCGAGCGTTGGATGCGGGCGATGACCAAGGAAAGCGGGGGCCTCCTCAGGAGGCCCCCGCTTCGTGCTGCTGCGCGGTTGTCCCCCGGGAGGGGACATCCGACGCCGAACTACTTCAGCATGACCATCTTGTGGGTCTCAGAGTACTCGGGCGTCTCGATGCTGTAGAAGTAGACGCCGCTGGCGCACGGGCTGCCGCTGTCGTTGGTGCCGTCCCACGTCACCACGCCGTCGCCGGCGGCGACGTCGTCAGCGAGGAGGGTGCGGACCACGCGACCGGCCGCGTCGTGGACCGTGATGGTCACGTTACCGGCCTGGCGAACGCTGTAGGCGATCTTCGTGACCGGGTTGAAGGGGTTCGGGTAGTTCTGCGAGAGGCTGACGGGACGGGTGATCGTCTCGGCGACGTCCGTCGTGCCCCAGTAGACCGTGTTCTGCGGATCGAAGTTCGTCCAGCCCGCCGTCCACTCGGTCGCCATCGTCTTGGTGGGATCGAAGGCGCCGCGGTAGGTGACGACGTCGAAGCCGGCGAGCGCGGGGTCAGTGAAGTTCGCCGTGCCGATGAGCTCGGAACCGACGGCCGGGATCGGGTTGGGGTTGTTGAGATCGCTCATGTCCGTCAGACCGATCGAGCTCGGGTTGCGCGGGGAGTTCCAGGCAGCGTTGTAGCCGGGCTCAGTGAGGATCCAGCTGTCGACGCCCGGAGGGGTCACCGTGCCGTCCCACCTCGAGGTCTGGTGGACCGTGCCGGCGTCCTTGACCACGCTGGCCTGGAGACTCGTGTGCGCGAACTCGACGACGTCGTTCACGGCATCGGTGTGCGTGCACGCGTCGCGGACGCTCAGGCCGAAGGGGAAGCCCATGACGACCGAGTTGAAGATCTTGTTCTGCGAGCAGCGACGGAGCACGCCGCTGTAGCCGAACGTGTGCGTCGGCGGCAGGACGATCGTGTCGTCGCGCTCGGGTCCGATCAGCGTGATGTTCGAGAAGACCGGGGCCGTACGCGGAGTGGACGGCGGATCGAGCGCCGAACCCTCGTTGTCCGACTCCCAACCGTTCGACGTGCCCTCGACATCGAACTCGAGCGGGTCGCGGACGACGAAGCCCCACTGGATTTCGCCGCTGTAGCCGAAGTCCGTGTCAAACATGTCGTCGATGTTGGCCAGCGCGACAAGGTGGTGCGGATTGACCGTGCCGCCGAAGAACTCGTAGGCGTCGTCGAACCCGTAGCTGACCTGCACGTGATGGATCTCCGTGCCGTCACCGACGCCGCCGCAGGTGAGGGAGTTGACCTCGTTGCCCTCCTCGATGCGGTAGCCGGGGTACTCGATGCGGACGTAGTAGAAATCGCCCGAGTCGTCGTTGGGGTCCGTGCCGCCGAAGTAGCCGGGGCCGCCCTCGAGACCCTCGATGAACGGGTTCGGCTGGTTCACGGGCGCCTCACCGAGGATGATGACGCCGGCCCACTCGCCGCGCTGGCGCTCGCCCGGAGGGTCCGTCGGCGCAAAGACGACCGGGTCGCTCGCCGTGCCGGTAGCGAATATCTGGGCGCCGCGGGCGACGATGAGACCCGAACCCGGGGCACACAGAACCGTCGTGCCGGCGGGAATCGTCAGGCTGTAGGTCGAGTCGACGAAGTAGAAACCGGACAGGACGTACGTGGTATCGGCGTCGAGCGTGCGGTGCCACTCCTGCAGGTACGTCTCGAGCTCGTGGCCCGGGTAGCCGGGTCCCAGGACCTTCACGGCGTCCTGCGCCTGGGCCGAGACAGCGATGCCCAGAGCCAGCAGAAGCAGGATCGACGTCTTGATGAACGACTTCATTGAGTGCTCCTCCCTGTTTGCCTAGCAGTCGACCAAACGCCCGTTCTCTAGTGACCGTAGTGTGTCGCGAAGAACGCCAGGTCGGCGAGACCCACCGTGCCGTTCCAGTCGAAGTCGCTTCTTCCGGCACTCGTGCCGTAGTCGCCCGCGAAGAAGGCGAGATCGGCGAGACCGACGCTGCCGCTGCCGTCGATGTCGAACGAGTTGCAGTCGACGTCGACCGAGCTGGACAGGGCGATCGTGTAGATGCTGCAGTCGATGGTGACCGAGTTGCCGAACGTGATGGACTCATCACTGACGACCTCGAACCGGATCCGGCCGTTGACGTCGGTCTGCGAGTCGACGGCCGTGATGGTCACGCTGCCGCCCGTCGCACTGAAGAAGAAATTGCTCGAGTCGATCCCCTGGATCGGCGTCGAGTCCGACCGCAGCGCGGTGACGGTCACGTACTGGAACGCGGGGCCGTCGCCGAGCGGGCAGGTCGTCAGGCCGCCCGTCGAGGCGGCGATGCTCGACTGGTCCGGGTCCGGAATGCCGGCACCGGCAGCGCTCGCGACGGCGAGGATCAGACAACCCGCCAGGATGCTTGCCAGAACTCTCGACATGTTGCTCCTCCTTGAGTAGTCAGCTGTTTCTCCCACAACCTCGGACCCGCTGTCGGGCCCGAACCGTGCTCCCGTGGGTCTGCTGCAACCTCCCTTCGCGTGCCGTTCCGCCCACGGACTGCTCATCCCGCTGCCCCGCCCCCCGGTGAGGGGGGGGGCAGCCGTCACGGATTCACCACTTCAAGCCGAGCGAGACCGAGTACTCCGGGTTCCGCTCGTCGACCAGATGATCGGTCCGGGCCTCGCCCTGCGTCTCGACGACGTCCGAGCCGGTCAGGTTCCTGGCTGCGAGCTTGAGCTCCATGAAGTCCCAGAGCTCCTGTGTGACGGCGACGTCGAGCACCTCGCGTTCAGCCTCGTAGACGTTCGCGCCTTCATTCAGGGTGACCGCCATCAGGCGCTCACCGAACTTGTTGTAGAGCACGTTGAGCGTTGTGCCCCACCGCTCGATCGTGTAGAGAAGACCGACGTTGACGGTCCACGGCGACTGCCCGACGAGAGGGCGTGTCTTCCTCGTCCGGATGATCTGGCCCGTGCTGTCGGTCTTGGACTGGATGTACTCGATCTCCGAATCGACGAACGTGTAGTTGGCCGTCACTGAGAGCCCGCGCAGGAACTCGGCAAGGAAGCCGAGGTCCTTCCTGACCTCGACTTCGAAGCCCTGGTTGTGGCCTTTGTCCGAGTTGAACGGGCGCCGGATGTTCCTGTACGAGGTGTCGGGATGGAGACTGTCCTCGATCGCGTTCTCGATGTCCTTGTAGAAGTAGCTGACGGCCAGTACCTCGTCGTCCTGCGGGAACGCCTCCAGGCGGACGTCGTAGTTCTGGATGACCGCGCGGTCGAGGTTCGCGCTGCCCTGGTAGTTCTGGCCGGCGCTGTGGTCGTGATAGACGACGGGCGCCATCTCGCGGAGCTCCGGCCTGTTGACCGACCGGAAGTACGCAAGCCGGAGGTTCATCCACTCGGTCGGCATGTACGTGAAGTTGATAGACGGCAGCAGGTCCGTCTCGTTGATGACCGACCGGATAGTGTCGCCGGTCGCCGGATATGAATCGACGGTCTGGTTCGACGACTCGATCCTCAGTCCCCCGGACACGCGGAAGTCGTACTTGTCGATCGTGAACGGAAGATCGAGCATCCCGTACCACGCGTCCATGTCGTGCCAGCCCTCGTACTCGCCGGAGTACCGGTCCCTCTCGATGAAGCCGAGCTTGCCTTCCTGGAAGTTGTCATCGACGAAGATGGAGTCGATCGGTGTGGCCGTGATCCACCAGTTGTCCGGGTCCCAGAGGTCGATCTGCGCGGGGTCGGACGAGAAGGCCGAGACCTCGTAGGTGCGGTTCCGCCGCTCGACGAAGACCCCCGTCTTGATGGAGGCGTCGCCCACCGGCCACGTGAGGTCGGCGCGTCCGCCCGACGTGTCCTCGATGAGGTCGATCCACGTTCGTTCGTCGGCCTTGAGCAGCATGTAGCCGTTGGCGTTCTCGTCGTATGTCGCGTAGCGTCGGTCCGGCTCGTAGGCGCGCGACTCCGAACCGAAGGCCTTCCATTCGACACGGGCGCCTCCAGTGCGACCGAAACGGTGTGTTCCGCCGACCTG
Source organism: Candidatus Effluviviaceae Genus V sp. (assembly GCA_014728125.1). Lineage (NCBI taxonomy): Bacteria > Candidatus Effluviviacota > Candidatus Effluviviaceae > Candidatus Effluviviaceae Genus V sp. Next base: position 27,746 of record WJMD01000018.1, on the reverse strand, counting down.
CAGGTCGAACCGGGACCGTTCGTCCCACTCGATCTGGTACTTCTCTCCGTTGCCCGAGGCGTCGTGGCTGACCTGCCCGGTGCCCTGCTTCAGGTCCTCCTTCGCCGTCTGCACGTAGAGGGCGCGCGCCGTCAGACGGTGGTTCCTGCTCGGCTGGTAGCTCACGTTGGCCATGCCGGACCAGAGCACCTTGTACCCGTAGGCCGTGCCCTCGACCTCCTCCCTCGGTAGACCGCCGCCCCCGGCGTCCTCGACACGTCTCAGGTAGCCGTACTCCTTGTAGCTCGAGCTGTACTTCCCGCCGACGAGGAAGCCGAAGACGTTCCTCCCGTCGTCTCTGCCGATGTCGAATCTGTTGCCGTAGGAGAGGGAATAGGAGCCGTTGACGGGCGCGTTGTCCTCAACGAGTCCCCACGTGTTCGGAAGCGCCCTGGCGAGCTCGCGTCCTTCGAGACTGTCGGGCAGCTCGCGGATGCCGTCGTCCATGCCGAGCCAGTCCGTGTCGCTGCCCTGGGAGCGCATCGTCGTTCCCGCGGCGAGGTCGTCCCCGAACCCGTTCGACGCCGACACGGAGAGCTGCGCTTCCTGAGGAATGTCACGCGTGTTGAGCTGGACGAGGCCGCCCGTGAAGTCACCGGGAAGGTCCGGCGACGCGGTCTTCACGACGACCGTGTTCGCGAGAAGCGAAGCGGGAACGACGTCGAATGTGAAGCTCCGGCGGTCGGAACTCGTGTCCGTGCTCGTCGCGGGCACGCCGTCGAGCCACGTGACGTTGTAGCGGTCGGTGACGCCGCGCACGAAGACGAACTTGTTGTCGACGACCGAGAGCCCCGTCACACGCTTGAGGACGTCGCTGCTCGTACCGTCGGGCGACTTCGCTATCTGCTCGGCACTGATGCCGTCTCCGATGGTGATGGCCCGCATACGCTCCGTGATGATGGCGACCTGCGTGGAGAGAACGCGTTCGGCGGATACCACGAAGTCGTCGATACGGAAGCTCGCCATGCCCTCGGCCGGCACGAGGTCGACGTTGAACTTCTCCGTCTCGTCCGTCCCGACGCGCACGCCGGAGATGACCTTCGTCTCGTAGCCCATGAACGAGACCCTCACCTCGTAGGTTCCCGCCGGGATGTCCTCGATGCGGTACTCGCCGTCGAGGTCGGTCGAGATCCCGATCGTCGTCCCGACGAGAAGCAGGTTTGCTCCCGAGAGCCGTTCCCCCGACTCGTCGTCCCGCACCGTTCCGCGAAGCGTTCCCGTCTGTCCGTGAGCGAGAGCGGGAACCGCACATGAGATGATGAGACAGATAATCGCCGCCCTGATGATGCGACCACGTTCCGTGGTCCGGCCCGCTCCGCGTTCTTCCCTCCCGCACGTGCGGGAGGTCTTCCGCATCCATTGGCGCAAGAGTGTAGCCTCCCCGTGTTCACGGATTCTGAGGGCGACGTGAGGAATCGGTGACGCTGTTGTGCGGTTCAGGTGTTGCCTGCTTCCCCCAAAGCGGCGTCTCCGGTCGATCGTCCGCCGGAGTCGCGCGACACCCGGAACCCGTCGCGACGTTCCTCCTTGTCGCTCTCCACCTCCGGGACCGCAGAATCGTCGGTCCCCTCCGTCTCCGCCCCGCTGCACGAGTCCTCCGTATCTCAGCGGGAGCGGAGTCTACGTCCCATGTGTTTGTGAATTCTTAGGGCGGCGTGAGGAATTCGTCTTCGGACGGGCGAACGGTGTTTCGGAGCGACGGCGGGCACACGAAGCCCTCGTTCGGCAAGCTCACAGAAACCTAACTTGAGGGGCCGGGAGGGTGCGCTTAGCCTTGTGTACCCCTTGCACAGAATGGGTTCGAACGACGGGCCGCGCATGCGGTACCTGGAAGCGCACCGGAGCCGCCGGTCACGGCGGGCGTCGGGGAGACTTCTTCAGGAGGGAGGACGGATGGGCAGGCTCGCGATCATCGCCCTGCTCGTGGTGCTGACGGCGACGCTTCTGTGGGCGCAGTCGGACTCCGGCGATCTCAGTGAGACGGCCGGGGAGACTGTCCGGATCGAGCAGCAGACGCAGAGCGAGCGCGACGCCTGGGCGTCGGAGCAGGCGGAGCTCGAGGCGCGGTACAGGACCGCCAAGGCGAACGTCCGCTACCTGGGCGAGCGCATCGTCGTCGAGAGAAAGAAGCAGGCCGCGCTCGAGGAGAGCATAGGAGAGCTGACGAAGCGTCTGAACGAGGCGCACCTTCTCCAGTCGAGTCTCCAGGACACGATGAACGTCATCATGACGCGGTTCGAGAGCTTCGTCGAGCGCGACCTTCCCTTCCTTCCGCAGGAGCGCGAGCGGCGCATCACCCATCTCCGGGACATGCTTGCCAAGCCGGACGTAACGGGCGCGGAGAAGGTCCGACTGCTCTTCGAGGCTCTGCGCATCGAGGCCGAGTACGGGAGCACCGTCGAGGTCAACCGGACCGAGGTGGAGGTCGACGGGGAGCCCGTCTTTGCCGATGTGCTCAAGGTCGGCCGGGTCTCGCTCTTCTGGCGGACACCCGACGGTGAGCGCTCGGGAACGTTCGATCCGGCCACCCGGAAGTGGGTCGAGCTCGAAAGGAAGTACGACTCCGCCATCAGGGAGACGATCGAGATGGCCACGAACATGCGTCCGATCGAGCTGATAGCACTGCCGCTCGGGAGGGTGCAGTCATGAAGAAGCTGATGATCCTGACAGCGGTCGCGGCGATTCTGGTGGCCGGAACGGCCGGCGCACAGGACGTGCGGGAGGCGTTCAGGAAGGCCGAGGAAGACCGTCAGGCCGCGCTCGAGCGGGCCAGGGCCTCCGAGGAGACCATTCTTAACGACCGCGAAGCGCTGCTGGCCGAGGTCCAGGAACTCGAGGCGCAGGAGCGTGAGCTCGACGCGGAGCTCTCCGGTCTCGAGACGACGGTCGCCCGGCTCGAGACGCGGCACGAGAGGCTGGCAGACAAGTGGGAGCGTGAGCGACTTCAGTACAAGGAGATCTCCGGCAACATCCGTCTGGCGGCCCGCGACCTCAAGGCCATCCTCGAGCAGTCCCCGCTGACCGCGCTCAGGCCCGAGCGGATCGACGTCGCCGAGCAGGTGCTGGCCCAGGGCTACTTCCCGGACATCGAGGATGTCAAGGGCATGGCCTACGCGCTCTTCACCGAGATCGAGATGTCCGGACAGGTCGGCATGCGTGAGGGGCTCTTCGTCGGCCGCGACGGGGAGGAGCAGACGGGCGACATCATGACGATCGGCCCGTTCACCGCCCTCTACCGCACGGAGGAGGGAGGGGAGGTCGGATTCCTGACCTACACTCCCGCCGAGCAGAAGCTCTTCGCGCTGTCGGCTCTCCCGCCGAACCGTATGGCGCGTCTGATCCGCGGCTACATGAACGGCGAGTCCGCGACCGTGCCGGTCGACATCTCCGGCGGCGCGGCCCTCCGTCAGATCACCCAGCAGGTCGGGTTCTGGGAGCACATCGCCCAGGGCGGACCGATCATCTTCCCGATCCTCGCCATCGGCCTCGTCGCCGTGGCTCTCATCATCTACAAGTTCCAGTTCCTCCAGAAGGTCCACGGGAACACCGACAAGGTCATGGGTGAGGTGACGGGCCTCGCGGCGCGGGGCGACTGGGAGGGCGCCGAGGCCGTGGTGAGGCGGTACGAGCACCGGAAGATGCCCGTCGTCGAGGTGATCGCCGACGGTCTCTCCGCGCGGGATGAGGACCGCGAGACGCTCGAGAGCGTGATGCAGGAAGCGATCCTGCGCGAGATGCCGCGCGTCGAGCGCGGGCTCTCCGTGCTGGCCGTCTTCGGCGCGGTCGCACCGCTCCTCGGTCTCCTCGGCACGGTGACCGGCATGATCGAGACGTTCCGCGTTATCACGCTCTACGGTACGGGCGATCCGAGGCTCATGTCGGCCGGCATCAGTGAGGCGCTGGTGACGACCGAGCTCGGTCTCGCCGTGGCCATTCCGATCATGCTCTTTCACACGTTCCTGTCGAGGCGCGCGAACGCCATTGTCGGGGAGATGGAGGAGAAGGCGGTCCATCTTTCGAACGTCATTCTCAAGCAGCGTGTCCGGAGCGGCGAGGCTACCGGGGATGCCTCGCTCGACAGTGAGACGTTGATGGACAGGCTCGTGGCGAAGGTCGTCGGCAGGCTCCAGGAAGGGACGGCCAACTGATGGAACATCTTGTCACAAGGACATACGAGTACATCCTGCAGGGCGGCTGGGTCATGATCCCGCTCTCGATCGCATCGATCATCCTCTGGACGTTCATGCTGGAGCGTCTCAGCGTTCTCCGCGCGCTCAGGCGGAACGACATCACCATCGACCAGGCGATCGATGCCGTTCGGAACCAGGGGACGCCGACCGGCGGTGAGGGCCTCCGCGCGCGGCTCGTACGGGACTTCCTCGAGCACCGAAGCGGCGTCGCGAAGATCGACGTCAGCGTCCTTAAGGAGTCGGCGATGCGTCAGCAGCCGTCAATCGGTCGCTTCCTGTCGATGATCACGGTGCTGGTTTCGATCGCTCCGCTCATGGGACTTCTCGGTACGGTGCTCGGCATGATCGAGACGTTCCAGGTCATCGCCCTCTTCGGTACCGGCAACGCCGGCGCGATGGCCAACGGCATCTCGATCGCGCTCATCACCACGGAGACGGGGCTTCTGATCGCGGTGCCGGGCCTGATGCTGTCCGGCATGCTGCTCGTCCAGGCCGCGCGGCTCAGAACGCAGCTCGAGGAGGACGTGACGATCCTGTCGCGCATCATCAGACGGAGACGATGCGCCGACCACGACGTCCGCAGGTTCGGGAACGTCTGCACGGCCCGCGAGCCGGAGAGACGACCCGAGCTTACGGCCGTGCCCGCGCTCGCCGGCGCCTACTCGGAGGGCGGGGAAGGCGCATGATCAACGTGCGGAACAGCCTCCGGGGCGGCAACAAGAGCGTCGACATCTCGATGGGTCCTCTCATCGACATGGTCTTTCTGCTCCTCATCTTCTTCGCCGTCACCACGAGCTTCGTGAAGGAAGCCGGCATCGATGTCCAGAAGGCGACGGCCTCGACGGCCGAGCTCCAGGAGCACGCCAACATCATGATCGGCGTGACGCCGGAGGGCGATGTCTACTTCGAGGGCAAGAGGATCGACGTCAGGAGCGTCCGGGCCCAGATCGAGCGGGCGCTTGCAGAAGATCCGGAGAGCGGCGTGGTGGTCGTCGCTGACAAGCGCAGTGAGACCGGGGCCGTCATCACGGTCATGGACCAGTGCCGTCTCGCCGGCGCCAAGTCCGTCAGCCTCGCTGCCAAGCGGGGAGAAGCGTCCTGATGGCGGTCGCCCGCCGGCTCAAGTGGGCCGCGCCCGCCGCGGTCGGTATCAACCTGCTGATCTTCGCGTTCGCCGCGTTCCTGCTCCAGGAACGCGAGGTTCCGCAGGACATCACGAACCCGATCGGCGTGAGCCTCGTCAAGCTCGAGGCGCCGTCGCTGCCGCAGCAGGAGCAGATTCGGGAGCCGGAGAAACCCCGGCAGCAGGAGAAGCTCGACTTCCTGCCGGACGTCATCCAGCCCGAGCTCGGTCCGCCCGGCGAGTTCGACCTCGGTGTCGGGGTCAACCTCGGGCAGATGGGCGGAACCGGTTCGCCGGATGACTTCGTCTTCGAGTCGTACGAGCTCGACTCGGCCCCGCAGCCGATCGTGCGCGTGCCCCCGGCCTACCCCTACGCGGCCCGAGAGCGCGGCACCGAGGGCGCGGTGCAGGTCAAGATGCTCGTGACCACCGAGGGCACCGTCGCGCGCGTCGAGATCCTCGACGCCAGGCCGAAGGGCATCTTCGAGGACGCCGTGCGCCGCGCGCTGCCGCAGTGGACCTTCCGGCCGGGCGAGGTGCAGGGAAAGTCCGTCACCGCGTGGGTCGTGACCACGATCCGCTTCAACCTGGACTGACGTGACCATGCAGACGTCCCACCCGCCGACACCCCGTGTCCTCCTCTGTGCCGCGCTCGCGCTGCTGCTCACCGGAGCGTCGCCGCTTTTCGCACAGGACGATGCCGAGCGCCCGATCGAGGACTTCTCAGATCTCCCGGCGGACACGCGGCTCGTTCTCTTTGAGGCGCAGACGCTCCGCGACGAGGGAAACGTCGACGACGCGGCGTCGCTCCTCCGCGAGTTCGTCGCCGAGAACCCGGACCGCGACCACTACCTCGTCAGGTTCCATTCGGCCGTCAGCCACGCGCTGGCCGGTGACACCGAGCGGGCGCTCGAGGACTACCGGCGGACCACCGAGCTCGAGCCGCGCTACGCTCAGGCGTGGATCAGCCTCGGGGAGCTGGCCTACAACCTCGGCCGCTACGAGCTGGCCGCCGCGGCGCTCGAGGAGGGCTACGCGCGAAGCGAGCTCAGGCAACCAAGCGTGCTCTTCTATCGCGCCGCGTCGCTCGTCATGAGTGAGCGCTCCGAGGAGGCGATCCCGATCCTCGAGGAACTTGTCTCCGGGGAACACGGCGAGCCGACGCTCGAGTGGCACCGGGCGCTCGTCATGGCCTACCTTGAGCTTGAGGAGGTCGAGAAGGGCTCGGCCGCGCTCGACGAGATGCTCGCGGGCTTCGGGAGCGAGCCCGAGCCCTGGGAGGTCGCCTTCCAGTATCATGTGCGCGCCGGGGACTACGAGAACGCGGCGGTCGCGCTCATGGTCTCCGACTACCTCGATCCGCTCACAAGCCGGCAGCGGATGCAGCTCGGCGACATCTTCCTGGCGATCGGTGTTCCGGCCATGGCCGGAGACACGTACGAAGAGGCGATGGGTGACAGCGCGACGACCGACGAGCTCGAGCGCCTCGCCTCGGCGCATCTGGCGTCGTATCAGTTCCGCGAGGCCGAGGCGGCACTCGAGCTCGCCATCGAGAAGGACCCGACGGCGCGGCTCTGGTCGCTGCTGGGCGACCTCCATTTCATGCGAAGCGACTACGCCCCCGCGTACGAAGCCTACGAGAGCGCGGCGGCCGCCGACAGCACCTACTCGCGCTCCTATCTGATGATGGGCTACTGCGCCATCCAGCTGGAGCGCACCGAGGACGCGCTCGCCTCGCTCCGGGTCGCGCAGACCTTCCCCGACCAGGCCGACAAGGCCGACCGTCTGATGGCCGCCATCGAGGCGGTCGAGGCGCAGAAGGAGGCGCAGCGCCGCCGCCGGGAGGCGGAGGAGCACGCCATCGAGGAGCAGCGCTCACGGGAGTACGAGCCGCTGGTCGACTGAGGCCTCCGCCGTTCTCGATCGTACCTCCGCTCGACGCTCCGGCTTCAGCGGCTCCGCGACCGTCGCAACCCCATCTGAGCGAACCCGCCTGACAGGACCGCCGTCACCTGCTAAGCTCGTGTGAGCGAGTGGGCGCCCACGTCCGTTCACGGAGGGAACCGATGAGCAAGCTCACGGAGCGAACCGATCTCGAGAAGCTGACCGTCCTCGGCGAGCGTGCCGGTCCGGAGCGCCGTCTCGAGACGTTCCCGAATCACCACCCCGAGCGCAACTACGTCGTCACGCTCGAGACAGACGAGTTCACGTGCCTCTGCCCCGTGACCGGGCAGCCCGATTTCGCGGAGATCCGCGTGGAGTACACGCCGAACGAGCGGGTTCTCGAGTCGAAGTCGTGGAAGCTCTACCTCTGGTCGTTCCGCGACGAGAGGGCCTTCCACGAGCACGTCGTGAACGCGATGCTCGACGACCTTGTGGAGGCGCTCGAGCCGCGATGGTGCAGGGTCACCGGCACCTTCGCCGCCCGGGGCGGCGTCGGCATCTCCGTCGAGGCGGAGTACGGCGCGTTTCCCGTAGGGGATGGTGCGGCGGGGCCTGAAGGGGACGACTCGTGACGGGGCCGCCGCGCAGGATGCGACACGCGGGGGAGACAGCTCCGGGCGAGGACGCCCTCAGGGTGCTCGTCGGGCTTTTCGTCGCCGCGCTCGTTGCCTCGAACTTCGTGGCGGCAAAGCTCATCACGGTGGCCGGGTTCACCGTTCCCGCGGCCGTGCTGCTCTTCCCGTTGAGCTACATCCTCGGCGACGTCCTCACCGAGGTCTACGGGTACGCCGTCGCCCGGAAGACCATCTGGATCGGTTTCGCATGCAACGTCGTCGTGGTCGCCGTGACGTGGGCAACGATCGTCGTGCCGCCGTCCCCGGTCTGGACGCTCGCCGGGTTCGGAACGGCGGGCGAGGCGCAGTCCGCCTACAGTGCGGTTCTCGGTTTCGCGCCGAGGATCGTGCTGGCTTCGCTGGTCGCCTACCTGGTGGGCGAGTTCCTGAACGCCGCCGTGCTCGCCCGGCTCAAGGTGGCGACCTCGGGGCGTCACCTGTGGGTGAGGACCATCGGCTCGACCCTCGTCGGGCAGCTCGCCGACTCCGCCATCTTCATAACGATCGCGTTCGCGGGAACGGTGCCGTGGAGTGTCCTCGGGGGCATCGTCCTCGCACAGTGGCTCATCAAGTGCGGCATCGAGGCGGCGGCGACGCCGGCCACATACCTCGTCGTCGCGCGGCTCAAACGGCTCGTCGGCGTCGACCACTTCGACGAGGGCGTGAGCCTGAGCCCGCTGCGGTGGAAGGGCGCGAGGAGTTGACGTGAGCCGCAACGTCGAGTCTGACGGCCTGGAGGCTCGAAGCCGCGGCGGCACCCCGCGGGACCACGTGCTCTCCGACACCGACATCGGCGCGCTTCTCTGGCGTCTCTCGATCCCGGCCACCATCGGCATGGTGGTCATGGCGACCTACAACCTGGTCGACGCCATCTTCATCGGCCGGGGTGTCGGTCCGCTGGGCATCGGCGGACTGGCCATCTGCTTCCCCGTCCAGCTCCTGGTCATGTCGATCGGAACGCTCCTCGGGGTCGGCGGCGCCTCGATCATCTCGAGGGCTCTCGGCGCCGGGAACGAGGCCCGGGCCCACAATACCCTGGGCAACGTCCTCACGCTGGTTCTCATTATCTCCGGCGCCATCATGGCCGTCGGGTTCTCCTCCATCGAGCAGGTCCTCACGCTCTTCGGTGCGACCGAGGAGCTTCTGCCGTACTCGAGGCGTTACCTCTCGGTGATCCTGTGGGGAACGGTCTTCCGCTGCTACGTGATGTCGCATCACAACATCGTCCGTTCCGAGGGGCGCGCCCGCGTCGCAATGACCTCGATGCTCATCGGCGCGCTCCTCAACATCGCCCTCGACCCGATCTTCATCTTCGGGCTCGACATGGGGCTCCGCGGCGCCGCGCTCGCGACCGTCATCGCCCAGGCGGCGTCGACGGTGTTCCTCGCGCTCTACTTCGCCACCGGCAGGAGCGGGCTGTCGATGGGGTTCGCTGACCTCAGACTGAGGTGGAGCATCGTGCGGGAGACGCTGGCCGTCGGGGCATCGTCTTTCGGGCGGATGGCAGCAGGCAGCGTCGTACTGGTCGTTCTGAACCGGAGCCTCGCGTACTACGGCGGCAATATGGCGATCGCCGGATACGGCATCGTCAACCGTCTCCTGCACTTCCTGTTCATGCCGGTCATCGGGTTCGGCCAGGGACTGCAGCCGGTGGCGGGATTCAACTACGGCGCGAGGCGGTTCGACCTCGCCAAGCTCGCGCTCAGGATCTCGACCATCCGCTCGACGGTGTTCGTCGCGAGCGCGTTCGTCGTGCTGTACGTCTTCGCAAGGCCCCTGGTCGGGTTTTTCACCGACGACCGCGAGCTTATCGAGCTCACGGCGGACGCCCTCCGGATCATCTCGCTGGCCTTTCCCCTCATCGGCATCCAGATGATGGGGACCGTCACCTTCCAGGCGTTCGGGCGGGCCGGCCCGGCGGTCTTCCTGTCGCTCTCGCGGCAGATCATCCTGCTCATCCCGCTCGTGCTCATCCTCCCGCGCTTTCTGGGCCTCGACGGCATCTTCTGGGCGTTCCCGGCCGCCGACACGACCGCGACGGCCGTCACCGTGGCGATGCTCCTGAGGGAGTTCGCGCGTCTCAGGAGGCTCGACGCGGCCGCGAGCGCTTGACCGGACGGGTCGAGCGTGTGTAGACCTTCAGTTGGGTGCCGACACGTTCCACGGCAGGAGGACGGTGTGCTCTGGTTCTTCACGTCCGATCTTCATGGTCAGCTGGGCCGGTACCGGTCGCTCTGGCGCCACGTAGAACAGGAGTCGCCCGATGCCGTGCTTCTCGGCGGAGATCTGCTGCCGCACATGTATGCGTCCCTGACGCTCGATCCCTCCCATGCGGACTTCGTCAACGGTGTTCTGGCTCCGGGTTTCCGACGGCTCAGGGAGCAGATGGGCGACGCATATCCGGATGTCCTTCTGATCCTCGGCAACGACGACCCGAGATTCGAGGAGTCGGCCGTTCTCTCAGCGGGGGCCGACGGACTGTGGCGGTACATCCACGAGCGCAGGGTGATGTCCCGCGGCGTGCCGGTCTACGGGTACGCGAACGTCCCGCCGACGCCGTTCCTGCTCAAGGATTGGGAACGCTATGACGTCTCGCGATTCGTCGACCCCGGCAGTGTCTCTCCCGAGGAGGGACGGCGTACCGTTCCGGTCGACGCGCGCAGGGTCAGGTACGCCACGATCATTGAGGATCTCAACCGACTCGCGGGAGAAGACGAACTCTCCAACGCCGTGTTCCTTTTTCACTCGCCACCCTACGAGACGTGCCTGGACCGGGCGGCGCTCGACGGTCGGATGGTCGACCATGTCCCGCTCGACGTGCACGTCGGCAGCATCGCGATCAGACGGTTCATAGAGCGGAGACAGCCCGCCGTGACGCTGCACGGACACGTGCATGAGTCCGCCCGGCTGACGGGACACTGGCGCGACGTGATCGGACGAACGCATCTTCTCGGAGGGGCGCACGACGGTCCGGAACTCGCGCTTGTCAGGTTCGACCCGCTGCAGCCGGAAAGCGCAACCCGCGCGCTCGTTCCCGCCGCGGGGGAGTAGTCGGCTCACCCCACGCACCCGGCAAACAGGACGCAGGCGCAGAGAGCGCCCGCATCAGGAACTGCGTCCGGAACGGCTCGGGCTACGCTTCCCCGATGGGGAGCTCCCGGGCCGCGTCAGTGACTGCCCCGATCTTCGCCGCGTAGCTCGTCTTCTTCTCGATATCATCGTCTGTCACGACGTGCACATCGAGGAGGTTCTCGGTGCGGTAGCCCGTACGGAGGAAGTTGAGCTCGGACAGGCATCGTCCCCACCCCTCGAGCCAGGACGTGAGCTCCTTGCGCTGTTCGTCGGTTCCTCTGTGATGAACGATGAGGTCGATATCGCTGGCGGGTCCCGCCGTCGCGTTCTTGGTGCTGCCGAAGACGTACAGCGCTTCGACGCCGAACCGCTCCGGATCGAGGTCTGAGGCGATTCGCTGGGCCATGCGCAGTCGCCACTGCCAGTACTGGACCGGTGGCCGCTGCGGCGCCTCGTGTGTCTCCCGGCGACGCACGGGCGCTTCGGAGGGGTCGTCGATCATCGCGAGCGCCTCATCGAGGTCGGCGTTCATCAGGACGCGCAGGATGCGCCCTTCCGTGTTCGCCGGCACGTCGATGATGTGAAGCGTGTCAGCGAGGTGTTCGAACTTCGGAAGCATGGAGGGGAGGAGGTTCTCAGCCTTCCTGAGGAAGACCTCGTTGAACACAACTCCCTCCTCGTCCGGGTAGAGAGGCAGATAGCGTATGCGCGACTCGACGAGGTCCTGGAAGAAGTGCGTGCCGAAGGAAAGGTCGGGCACGTACTCTCCCTTCCGTCTCGCGATCTCGATGAGCATCGCCGTGTTCGAGATGTCGGCGTATGTCACGCTCACACCGAGTCGCACATCGCCCCGGCTGCCCCATCTGCCGGGCCCGAGCAGGATGAAGCGGCGCGAAGGAAGCACCTGATTGAGACGGCCGACCGCCTTGGCGACCTCCCGCATCGCTGCCTCGTCCGGGAGTGAAGAGTATGCCTCGGGATCGACGTAGACGATGTGCGTGATGTCGGGGATCCAGCCGTTCGACACGTGGCGATCGGCAGTGAAGACGATGTCCGATCTCGATACGTCCTTCGGTATCGGTGCCGGTCCCTCCTGTTCACCCATGCTCTGCGGCCGGCACTGGAGCAGGTGGAACCTCTCTCCGTCGTGGGCGAACTCGATGTCGACCGGGGTGCCCAGTTCCCGTTCGAGAAGCTCGAGGATGTTCCTGAGCTCCGAGACGAACTCCGTCTCCTTTGCCAGCGCGTCGAACGTGGCGACGTAGTCCTGTTCATCCGGGTTGAAGAGCACCTTCGGCGGCGCCTTCCTGAGCATGTCGCCGTCGAGCACAGAGAATACCCGGTCGGCCGCCGGGTAGTCGGAGCCGACCTCCTTCAGAATCTCGTCGAGGCGGCGTGACTCGAGAGTCCCCGTCTCGAGGTTGATGACGTCGATCCAGCTCGGGGAGTAGCGGACGATCTCGTCGACGGCCACGTTGGCCCGCAGATCGGGCTTCCCGGGAACGAGAAGTACCGGATAGTCGTCCCCGAGCCTGTCGACCGCCCGCGTTCCGAGTCCCGGGACGATCCGGATGAGTCCGTCCTCCCGGTCGATCCTGGGCGACCACCGGAACTCGCTGTTCGAGAAGGCGACACCGGCGAAGGAGGGGAAGAAGTACTTCCCTACGCGGCGGCCGACGACCTCCTGGATCAGAATCCCCATTTCCTCATTGAACTCGAGCAGACCGCGCTCCCTTCGGTACTCGATGGGGTCGGGTCCGAAGGTCGACGCATAGACCTCCGAGATGGCGTCGGCGACCGCACGCAGTCGCTCGGACTTCGTGCCGGTGTTCGCCAGGAAGAGGCTCTTGTACTTTCCGGAGAACGCCGTGCCGAGACGGTCCTCCAGAAGGCTCGAGCTCCTGATGATGAGCGGCACATCCCCGAAGTCGTCGAGGGCGACCGACAGGCCGTTCATCATCCGCGTGGGGAAGGTCGAGTTCTTGAACAGTCTGATGATGTCCGGGTACTGCTGACGGACCTCGTCGATCTCCTTGAACTTCTGTTCGATCACGTCCTGCAGATCGTTGTGTCCGATGAAATCCAGCAGCCCGTCGGACGGCAGATACCAGGTACGGGGAATGCTGATCTCGCCGACGGGCTGTTCGGGTGAGGCGCTCGACTTCAGGATCCTGTGCGCCAGCAGCATGCCGGCGCTCTTGCCTCCCAGTCGTCCGTGGCTTCCCGCGGGGATGATCATGCGGCCGGCCAGTTCCGCGAAGTCCTCGATCTGCACATGTTCCTTGGCGACCCGGACGAAGTCGACCTGCTCCGTCAGGAGCCGCTGCGTCAGGGACACGCGGAGAGTCTTGAGGGTGGACGACCTGAGCAGTGACTTGTCCTGGATGCCGTACTGGAACCGCCGGAGCGCATCGACGATCTCGGGCAGCGGCGAGCGCGGGTTGTTGAGTACGCGGAGGAAGCTCGAGGCCTTGTCCTCGAGCATCCAGTTCTGTACACGCGTGAGGATCTCGCGCTCGCTCAGGTGCTTGCTCGCGAGCTCGAACGGCTTGTCGGACAGAAGGTAATCGCGGTCCTGGGCGACACGGCAGGCGGGGACGTTGACCTCGCCCGGCGAGGTCCCTTCCTCTTCCCGGCTCCCCGAGCCCATCACCTCCTGAGCTTCCCCCACACCGATCTGGCAGAGGTGATTGAGCATCTTGTGCGCGATGCGGAGGTAGAGGCCGCGGTCCGATTCCCTCAGAAGATGCAGCGGACTGCGCCAGGCCTCCTGTTGTTCGCCGGGCGCGCCGCCGCGCATCGCCTCCCAGTCCTTCTGAAGCTCCTGGAGACGCTGCCTGAGAAGCGCATGTCCGATCAGATCGGCGATGGTCCTGATCAGCCGGACCTCTTCCTTGAGGAAAGGTCCGACGTTCTCCTGCGGCCGCCGCTCTGTGTAGAAAACCTCGATGCGTCCGGCCTTTTTCCCCTGGACCGTGATGTCGCCGCGAAGCACCCACGGTGTGGTCTCGAAGTCCTCGAGACGGTAGACGGCTCCCTCGAGCGTGATGACGGCCTTACAGATGTCGGGATACTGCCACCCGGCGGGAACCGCCTTGAGGACACCCCGCAGGGCCACATCGAGGTCTCTCTCAGTGAGCTGGAGCGCCTCCTCGACGTGATAGAGACAGTTGAGTTCCTTCGCGCGCTCCTGGAGCGAGGTCAGCAGGACGTCCGGAGCTTCGCTGCGTTTCTCATCCGACATGGTCGATGACCCCTCTGCCTGAGTGTCCGTCGACGCGGACCCTGAGCGGTTTCTCCAGCCGCACGTGGCGCACGAGGTCAGTCTCCGATGTCGCGGGCAGTCCGTCAAGGACGTCCCAACGAATGCCCGCGGCGTGGGCGCGCGGAACCGACAGATAGAGCACGCGGAAGCTCAGGAGATTGTGGAAGAAGTGCGACCCCTGACTGAGGTCCGGGTTCATGCCCGGCATCGTCGCCTCGACGATGACACGAGCGCTGCTTACCTGGCCCCAGTCGACCGGTATGCCGAGCCACGGATCCGAGCTGCCCCACCTGCCGAAGCCGATGAGCAGCGAGCGTTTCCCGTCCTTGATGAGCGCCCGGTTGATCTCGTCGATGTCCCTCGCGATCCTCGGCGTGTGCTTCGCCTCGAAGACGTCGGGCCTCGCGTAGATGATGTCTTGGATGTCGTTCCGCTCGCCGTTCCCCAGGACGTTCCGCGAGGCGACGAGCGCCGCCTCGTTCACGAGGTCCTCATCAGTCACGGAGACCTCGTCGAGCGAGACCATCATGGGCCGGGCCTGGAGAAACCCGAACCTGGGCCGCTTCCGCCCGAGCGGGTCGAGTGCGACAGCGAACTCGATCTCGACCTCGCCTCCGAGCGCCTCCCTGGTCAGCTCGATGAGCCTGCGCACCAGCGTGTTCAGCGGCAGTGTGTCCAGCGTGAGGATCGGCGCGAAGTCCAGCACCTTCGCCCCGTCCTTGCGAAACCCGGGCCTCATACGTTCGGAGTTCGGATCGTAGGTTGAGCAGAGCGTCGTGAGGCTTCCGTCGGACGTGGCGTCGTCGAGCGTGCCGCGGACGAGGTACTCCGTTTCACGGATGGGGTCGTGGGGAGGAGCCGCTCCCATGTTGACAGCCCAGAACCCGGTCTGCGTGTTCTTCATGAGATCTCCGACCCCGGCGTACGGAGGAGGCGCCTTCGGGTGGGCGGGCGAGTACGTCCAGGTGATGCCGCCGTCGACGATCTCCTTGCCGAGACCGAGCGCCAGGTTGACGACGCCATCCGACGGCTCCGACCGTCCGGTGGGGTAGAAGTTGTGGGAGCGCCCCACGCCGCTTATGGCCGGGTAGAAGCGGCTGTTCCACCTCTCACCGACGATCTCCTGCACGATGACCGCCATCTTCTCCTCACGGATGTCACGGTCGATGGTGCCCATGTAGCTCTTCGGTTCAGCGAAGAACGTCGAGGCATAGACGAACTTGATCGCCTCGACGAAGCGGTGGAACCGGGTGTCGGTGTCGGCCTGGTTGTTGGGGATCATCTTGGTGCCGTAGACGCCGGCGAACGGATGGTCGAGCGCGTCCTCGAGGAGGCTGGACGAGCGGACGGCCAGCGGCCGGTGAACGTCCGAGATGAGCGAACGGAGATCGCCGACGAACTCGGCGGGGAACTCGGTGCTCTGGAAGGCCCTGGCGATCGCCTCGTCGTCTCGGTCCGAAAGAGCGATGTCGTAGAGGTCGTTGCGCTCCATGAAGCTATCGAAGACGCCGGTGGCGATGACCGTCAGCGTCGGCACGGCGATGTCGAACCCGGAGGACTCGTCTTCGCCGAGTCGCGAGAGAATGTCCCTCTGCGCGCGCAGGAGACCGGCGGCCTTGCCGCCGATGAGTCCATCGCCGATGCGTGTGAAGGTGCTGTCCGCGTCGAGGAACTCGCGGCCGAACTCCGGGAGCTGCGACGCCTCAACCGGTACCATCAAGGCCTCGCTCGTGCTGGAGAAGGGGAGGGACGCCGCGGGCGCCCCTCCCGGAAGGCGTCAGATCCAGCCGCGGTCGCGGCAGGCCTGTGCCACTCTGTTGATCGCGACGACGTACGCCGCGTCGCGCATGTAGATCTTCTGCTTCCGCGCGAGATCGCTCACGGCGTGATAGGCCGAGGTCATTTTGACGTCGAGCTTGCCGAGGACCTCGTCCTTCTCCCAGAAGTAGTTCATGTTGCTCTGGACCTGCTCGAAGTAGCTGCAGGTCACGCCCCCGGCGTTGGCGAGAAAGTCGGGGATCGCATGGATCCCGCGCTCGTGGATGGCGTTGTCGGCCTCTGGCGTCGTCGGACCGTTGGCGCCCTCGGCGATGATCTTGACGCGGTCGCTGATCCTGCCGACGTTCTCACCCGTGATCGAGTTCTCCAGAGCGCAGGGCATCAGCACATCGACATCCTGGTCGATCCACTCTTCGCCGCCGATGACCTCGTAGCCCTTCGACTCGGCCTCGGCCCTGTTGATGCCGCCGAACCGGTCCGTGATGCTCCTGAGTTCCTCGAGGTCGATGCCCTCGGGCTTCCTGAAGGCATAAGCGCACTGGTCGTTCTGGTCCCAGCAGGAGACGCAGACGACCGTGCCGCCTATCTGCGTGTAGAGCTCGATGGCGTACTGGGCGACGTTCCCGAAGCCCTGGACGCTTGCCGTCGTGTCGCTGGGACGGATGTTGAGCTCCTTCAGGGCCTCTCGCAGCGTGTAGACGACACCGTAACCGGTCGCCTCCGTCCTGCCCAGCGAACCACCCATCCCGACCGGCTTCCCGGTGATGAGACCGGGGTAGTGACCGCCCTCGATCTGCTCATACTCGTCCAGCATCCAGAGCATGTGCTGTGCACTCGTCATGACGTCCGGCGCCGGGACGTCGGCGACAGGACCGACGTTCCGCGCGAGAGCACGAACGAACCCGCGGCAGATGGCCTCCTGCTCGCGGGCGCTCAGGTTGTGCGGGTCGCAGATGACGCCGCCCTTGCTGCCCCCGAGCGGGATGTCGACGACCGCGCACTTCCATGTCATCCACATGGACAGAGCGCGAACCGTATCGATCGTCTCCTGTGGGTGGAACCGGATACCGCCCTTGCCCGGACCCCGGGCATCATTGTGCTGGCACCTGAAACCCTGGAAGACCTGGACACTGCCGTCGTCCATATGGACGGGGATCGTGAAGTGGTATTCTCTCATCGGAGTGCGCAGAAATGCGCGTGCGCCTTCGTCCAGCTCGATCATATCTGCGATCCGGTCGAACTGGGCGCGAGCCATCTCGTACGGATTGAAGGCGCCCTTTGCTGCCATTGGAACCCTCCGTCAGTAGAGACGCTGAATGGTCACCGAACCCGCCCCCCGGCATCGCCGACCCTTGTCGACCGCCGCGCGGATCCAGGACCATTCCGTTGCAGCCCCACCCTTGCGTTCGGGCAGGCCAACCTCCAAGCCTACCCGGAAGTGAGCAGCGCGTCAAGAAAACACGGCCCCTCTGGCCCTGCGGGACCTAGGGGACGATCTTCGTGAGTTCGGGCGGCGCACCGTACGTTACGATCCACAGGTAGCCGTCGCGGACCGTCAGGTCGCCGTGCGTCTCGCTGTAGGGCACCGTCCAGTTGACCGAGCCGTTCCCGGGGTGCACGCAGTAGAGCGTGTCTCCCTCGTCGATGGTCACCCAGAGGTTCTCCCCGTCGTACGCGAGCCCGCTCGGGCTGTCGCTCCCTCCGGGCGTCGTCAGTGTTCCGGTCTCCGTCCCGTCGGGCATGTAGACGTGGATGAGCCCGTCGCCCTGGGTGCCCGCGTTGTTCATGTCGCTCCCGTAGTAGAAGACCTCGCCGTCCCAGGCGACGCCGCCCGTCTGCGCGGAGTAGGCGGTGGGGAAGTAGGAGAGCTGGGCACCGGTCTCCGGGTCGCGTTCGTGCAGATAGGAGTTCTCAGAGACCCAGAGATTGTCACCGTCCCACGCGAGCGACCCTGTCCAGTTCGTCAACCCCGGGATCGAGTCGATGCGCGCACCGGTCGTCCCGCTCAGCTTGTAGATGTCGCCCGTCCAGGTGGAGATCCAGAAGTCCTGGCCGTCGTTCGTGAAGCCGGCATAGTAGGCCCGCTGGAGGATCGGTGGGAGCGCTATCTGGTCAACGACCGTTCCGTGATCGGTCCGGAGGGTGAGCGTGGCAGTGGCGGTACCGGTATCGCCGCCGTCCCGGGCCTGGACCGTGGCTGTGATCGTGTCGCCTGCAGCGTATCTGTGGTTGACGGTCTGCGCGCCTGTCCAGTCGGTGTCCCATGTCCCGTCGCTCTCGAAGTCCCAGCGGTACTCGATCTAGCGCGAGCCGCTCGATCGGGCCCCGGCGGTGAGCGTGAAGTCCGTGATGACCGTTCCGGTCGGCGGATCGACCGACAGCGACAGGTTGACGACGGCGGTCGGCGATGTGCTGTCGCTGCAGCCGGCGACGAAGGTCGCGAGAGCAATGAGCAGGCAGAGCTTCCTCATGACCCACCTCCCTCGAGGTTTCGGCGCGGCGCGCCGGATCAGTTCCCTTCGCCTTCCCCTTTCTCCTCGACGATCTCCTCGGCAATGGCGTACGGCACGGCCTCGTATCGCTCGAAGTGCATCGTGAACTGACCGCGTCCGCTGGTGATGTTCCGCAGCTCCGACGAGTAGCCGAACATCTCGGCCAGCGGCACTCGGGCGCTCGTCACGGTCACGGTCTGCTTCGGCTCCATGTGCTCGATGTGACCACGCTTGCCGCAGATGCTGGACGTGACGCCGCCCGTGTACTCGTCGGGCGCCATGACCTCGACGCTCATCACGGGCTCGAGGAGCTCGAGGCCGGCCTTCCTGCACGCCTCCCGGAAGCCCCGGGACGCGCAGGTCCTGAATGCCATCTCAGATGAGTCGACCTCGTGGTACGACCCGTCCAGGAGCGTCGCCCGGACATCCACCATGGGGGCCTCGGCGTAGGGGCCCTTCGCCATGGCATCCAGGAAGCCGCGCTCGACCGCAGGGATGTACTCCCGCGGTATGCGCCCGCCCTTGACCTCGTCGCGGAAGTCGAAGCCCGAGCCCGGTCCGCCCGGGTCCAGCCTGAACTTGATGTGCGCGTACTGCCCGTGACCGCCGGTCTGCTTGACGTGCTTCTCCTCGTGCTCGACCGTTCCGACGATCGTCTCGCGGTAGGCGACCTGCGGCCTGCCGACCTCGGTCGCGACATTGAACTCACGCTTCAGGCGGTCGACGATGATCTCGAGGTGGAGCTCCCCCATACCGGAGATGATCGTGTCCCCCGTCTCCTCGTTGGTCGCCACCGTGAAGGTCGGGTCCTCTTCGGCGAGTCTGATGAGCGCCTTCTGGAGGTTGTCGCGGTCCGTTCTGCTCTGCGGCGTGACCGCCATGCTGATCACGGGCGCCGGGAACTCGATGGCCTCGAGGATGACCGGATGCTCCTCGCTCGTGAGCGAGTCGCCGGTCGAGGTGTCCGCGAGTCCTACGACGGCACCGACCTCGCCGGCGTGCAGCATCTCTATGGCCTGCCTGTCGTCGGCGTGCATCTCGAACAGGCGACCCACCCGCTGGCGCTTCTCGCGGACGGCGTTGTAGACGGTCGCGCCGGAGTTGAGCGTGCCCGAGTAGACCCGCACGTACGTCAGTTTTCCCATGTGGCGGTCGGACTGGATCTTGAAAGCCAGCGCGGCCAGCGGCGCATCGTCGTCGGGGTGTCGGACGATCTCCGCGTCGCTCTCCGGCTTCACGCCGATGACGGGAGGCACGTCGAGAGGGGAGGGCAGATAATCGATGATCGCGTCCATCAGCCGGCGAACGCCCTTGTTCTTGAAGGCGGCGCCGCAGAGGACGGGAATGACGTCTCCGGCGATCGTTGCCTTTCTCATGGCGGCGACGCATTCGTCGCGCTCAGGGGTCTCACCCTCGAGGAACTTCTCCATCAGGCGATCGTCCTGTTCGCTGATGCGCTCGATCATGATCTCCTCGGCCGCCCGCGCCTTCTCCAGGAGCTCGTCGGGGATCGGTTCCTCCCGGATGTGGATCCGCTTGCCGTCGTCATCGAAGTAGACGGCCTTCATGTCCACGAGGTCGATGATCCCCTCGAAGGAGTCTTCGGCACCGATCGGCAGGACGACAGGCACGGCGTTCGCGCCGAGTTCCTCGTGGATCTCACGCACCACACCCTCGAAGTCGGCACCGATGCGGTCCATCTTGTTGACGAAGGCGATGCGCGGCACGCCGTGCTTCTCCGCCTGTCGCCAGACGGTCTCCGACTGAGGCTGGACGCCGCCGACGGCGCAGAAGAGCGCCACGGTGCCGTCGAGCACCCGCAGAGCGCGCTCGACCTCCGCCGTGAAATCGACGTGACCCGGCGTGTCGATGATGTTGATCCGGTGGTCCTTCCAGTAGGCGGTCGTCGCGGCCGACGTGATGGTGATGCCGCGCTCCTGCTCCTGGACCATCCAGTCCATGGTCGCCTGGCCGTCATGTACCTCGCCGAGACGATGGGTCCTTCCTGAGAAGTAGAGGATCCGCTCGGTGACGGTCGTCTTGCCGGCGTCGATGTGCGCCATGAGTCCGACGTTCCGGACCCGCCTGATGTCGACGTTCCTGGGCATGGTCTGCTCCGCTGTCTCACGTGTGAATGGGTTCGCGCGCAGGCTAACCCTCGTGGAGGCCCGCGTCAAGCGGGCCGGGGCCGAATGGTGTGAGGAGCACGTGCGGACGGCCCGGTCGACCATATCGGCCGACGTGGGATCGGCAAGAGACGGCGGGGCGGACATCCCCGCCCGCCCCGCATTACACGGATAACCTCGTCCGGGAGCTACTCCGCGATCGTGATCTCCTTCATGCTCTCCCAGAGCCCGTGGATATTGCAGAACGAGGTCGCGTACAGCGTGCCGGGCACCCCGGTCCTCATGCGGAACATGGCGACGTGGTCGGTGTAGATCGTGCTGGTGTTCGGCCCGGCCGTCGACTCGCCGTGGGCGCCGAACTCGACGCTCCCGATCTCGTAGGCGAAGGGCGAACCCTCGGGCATGAAGTAGAGCCTGGTCCAGCGGATGTGGTGCTCGGTCGTGTTCGGGTGGTTGATCTCCTTGCCGACGGAGACGATGATGTCCGTCATCTCACCCGGGACGAAAGCGTCGGGGCACTCTATGACCGGGACGTGCTTCTCCGTGGCCCAGTCGTCCTCCTGGTAGATCTCACCAACGTCGGCGTGCGCGGGAGCGGCAAGCCCAGCCGCGAGCAGGAGGGCCGGGAGCAGAAGAAGCCTGCGGAATCGCTGCATGTCGTTCTCCTTGTGATGAGCGCTGACCGTCACGACGTGACAAGCATGAACCACGCTACCCGGTCGCCGAATGAGAGTCAAGGACCCGCGGCAGCCGGGGGTGCGGTCGTCGCCTACTGAGGGGGCGCACTATATGTGTAACCGGGTTGACGTTGGACTCGTTTCGGAGCTATACTGAACACGGTCGGGCGAGCCTCACAGTGGACCGGTGTTCGCCCTCCATCGGTCCGACCGACGGAAGGTGCCGGATGCCCATGCGCGCTCCGCTCCTTGCAGCACTCCTTCTTCTCACCAGTGTGACCACCCTCTCCGGTGATGCTCCGGAGCGTCCGTACGTACCAGGCGAGATCATCGTGTCGTTCAGCGAGCGCGCGCCCGCAGGGGAGCGCGCCCGGCTTCTTCTCGACCTCGGCGGGACGGTCGTTCGCCACATCGGGCTGATCGACGCGGACCTCGTTGAGCTGTCGTCGCTGACTGTGGAGACGGCGCTGGCCCGCTGCGGCGAGAGCGACGCTGTGGTCTTCGCCGAACCGAACTACCTTCTCGCACTCGCGAGCGTCCCCAGCGACTCTCTCTTCCCCTCCCAGTGGTCGCTTCACAACACCGGCGTGGGAGGGGGCTTAGTCGGGGCCGACATCTGTGCACTGGACGCGTGGGACATCACGACCGGTTCGCGCGATATCCTCGTGGCCGTGCTCGACACCGGCGTGGACCTCGACCATCCCGACCTCATCGACAACCTCTTCGTGAACGAGGCGGAGACGCCGCCGAACGGGGAGGACGACGACGGCAACGGCTTCATCGACGACGCGCGGGGGTGGGACTTCCGGAACGGAGATGCCGATCCCTCCGATGATCACGGACACGGCACACACTGCGCGGGGGTCGTCGGAGCCGTCGGCGACAACGCGACAGGCACCGCCGGTGTCGCCTGGGAGGTTTCGATCCTGCCGGTCAAGCTGCTCGACCAGAGCGGCATCGGCTGCAACGCCGACGCGATTGACTGCATCGAGTACGCGATCCTGATGGACGCCGACATCATGAGCGCTAGCTGGTCCGGAGGACCGTACTCGCTGGCGCTCGAACAGGCCATCTGGGAAGCTTCCCTGGCCGGCGTGCTGTTCGTCGCTGCAGCGGGGAACAGGGGGCAGGACAACGACGCCTACCCGGTCTACCCTTCCTGCTACGAACCACCGAACATCATCTCGGTGGCCGCTTCCGACGAGCGTGACGCTCTGGCGGACGAGCTGGATTGGGCGTCCAACTACGGCGCGACCACAGTTGACATCGTCGCTCCGGGAACCAGGATCCCTGGCCCGACGCTCGGCGGCGGCTACGGACTCATGTCCGGGACCTCCTCAGCCGTTCCGCACGTCGCGGGTGTCCTCGCCCTGATGCTCGCCGACTCGCCGGATGCGGGAGCTTACGAGCTCGCGTGGCGGCTGCTGACGGCGGCCGAGCCGGTGCTCGGGCTTCAGGGAGCCGTCGCGTCCGGGGGGCGCCTGAACGCACACGCGGCCATCGTGGGGCCCGACACCGTTCAGCCCGCGCCGGTGACCGACCTGATGCTGGAGGAGGTCGGCTCGACGCGTGCCGACATTGCGTGGACGGCCGTCGGAGACGATGGGATGGACGGGATCGCATCGCGGTACGACGTCCGGTACGACACCCTCGAGATCGACGCAACGACGTTCAAGGACGCGCACCAGGTCTCCGAGCCACCCGTCCCGGACCCACCGGGCAGCCTCCAGTCGTTCAGGGTCTCCGGTCTCTCCCCGGGAACGACCTGGTACTTCGCTCTCACATCGATCGACGAATACGGGAACGCCTCCGAGATCTCGAATGTCGCAGAAGGCGTCACGCTCGGAGCGCCCGGTCTTGCCGTGAGCCCGGACTCGCTTGAGGCCACGGTCCTCTCCGGAGCGTCGACAGACGTGTCGCTCCGTCTGTGGAGCATCGGCGAAGGCGTGCTCGATTGGACCGCGACCGTCGATCCGCCTGTCAGTTGGTTCGCCTTTGAGCCCGACGAGGGGAGCATCGCATCCGGCGAATCGTCCCGCGTCGACATCACGTTCAGTACGGGCGGCATCCCCGCAGGCACCCACGAGACAGCGTTCGTCATCGTCTCGAACGACCAGGAGCAACCGGTCCGTCCCGTGTCCGTTCACCTCGACGTGGTCGGGGTCCCGGACATCGAGACGGGACCCGACCCAGTCGACTTCGGAGAGCTCTATGTGTCGTCGACGAGCGTCGAGTCCGTCTTCGTGTGGAACAGCGGAACCGGCACGCTCGATGTGTCCTCGGTCGATGTTGAAGGCGGGCCCTTTGCCACACTCACGGGAGTGTTCTCGCTGCAGCCGGGCGCGAGCCGGTTCGTGGAGGTCTCCTTCTCACCTGAGACGGAGGGTTCCCACACCGGGGAGCTCCTGATCGACAGCAACGACCCGGACACGCCGCTCGTCGAGATCCCCCTCACCGGTTCCGCCGTCCCGCCCCCGGTCGCGGCCGTCTCGCCCGAGTCCGTCGCGGTCGCGTACATGAGCGGGGAGTTGGTCGCGGTCGAGCTTCTTCTGGAGAATCAAGGAGGGAGCCCGTTGAGCTGGAGCGTTGATCGCGAGGTCTCGCTGGGCGACACCGCCCGCGGGGGGAGGGGCCACGGCGACCTGTCGGGTGTGGTCGTCGCGCGCGACCGCTACCACGGTGAGCACCCGAGCGGCCTCTGGTCGGTGATCATCGGCGACCTCACGGACCGCGGCGCCTCAGTCTGTGAGATCGACGAGCCACTGACGCCGTCCGTCCTCGAGTCGGTCGATGTTCTCTGGATCACGGACAACTCGGGAACGTGGTCGTCTCAGGAAATCGCCGCCCTGGGTGAGTGGGTGCAGGCGGGAGGCGGCCTGTTGCTGGAGGGCGACGAGCCGGCCAGTACGGTCTCGTACAACTCCATTCTCCGCGAGATGGGGAGCGGCCTCGTCTACTCGTCCGCGGACGGCGAGCCCGGAACGACGATCTCCATCGTCCCGCACGCTGTGACGTGCGGCGTCGACAGCGTTTACCTGCGCGCGAACGGCGCGTCGATCCCGGAGACGAACCCGCCGTCCCGGACGGTCGTGGCCGACAATGCGGGTGTCGCCGCCGGGGCGGTCTCGATCCCCGGCAGGGGCAGGGTCGTCGCCTTCTCTGACGAGGTGCTGCACGACGGTCACGTCAACCGCGCGGAGAACAGGTCTCTGGCGAACCAGACCTTCGACTGGCTGGCGCTGGGGGTCGACTGGCTGACGCTCCAGCCGACCGGAGGGACGGTCGAGACGGGAGGGTCGGTGGCCGTCGAGGTCTCGGTCGGGAGGGACGGCATGCTCGGGGGGCTGTATCGGACCGACCTCCGCATGCTGACCGGCGATCCCGACACCCCCGAGCTTCACATCGGCGTCACGGCGACGGTGACCGGCTTCCCCTCGATCGCTCTGTCGGACACGCACCTCGACTTCGGGGAGGTCTTCGTCTCGGCGACCGTGCTCGAGACGCTGACGGTGACGAACGCCGGCACCGACTCGCTGCTTGTGTCGTCGGTCGAGGTGCGGGGTGACGGGTTCCATGCGCCGCAGGCCTCCTTCGCCCTGTGGGCGGGAGCGTCCCGGTCGATCGAGGTCGGATTCGCTCCGGCCTCCGAGGGGACCAGGACGGGAACGCTCTCCGTCTGGAGCAACGACGCCGACCAGCCGGAGGCCGTCGTGCATCTCAGCGGCGACGCTCTCCTGCCGCCCGACATCCAGGTTGGTCCGAGCTCGCTCGAGACCGAGATACTCTCGGATCTCCGGGACACACTCGAGCTGGTCGTCGGGAACGTCGGTGCGAGCGGTCTGGTCTGGACCGCGTCCTGCGGTCCGCCTCCTTCAGACGGAGGCCGGCCGACGAGCCCGACGTGGCTCTCGATCAGGCCCGCGTCCGGTGAGATCCTGCCCGGAGCGGCCGACAGCATCGAGGTTGAGTTCGACGCGATCGATCTGGAGGGAGGCGTCTACGAGGCCGTCGTCGTTCTGGTGAGCAACGACCCGGATGAGGGTCAGGTTGCGGTCCCCGTCGTCATGGCAGTGACGGCCACGCCCGACATCGCCGTCGCAGAGACGGCGATCGACTTCGGCGACGTCGTCGTCGGCTACGAGCTGGAGCGACGGCTTGAGGTCCTGAACGAGGGGACGTCCCGGCTTCATGTCGCCGACATCGCCACGACCGACAGCTCGTTCTCCGCTCTGCCGAGTTCCTTCTTCCTCGATGCGGGCTCCGCCCGGGACGTCGAGGTGACCTTCGCACCACGCGGGGGAGGTGCGCTGGAAGGGGCATTGACCATCCTGTCGGACGATCCCGACGAGGGCAGCCTCACCGTGGACTTGGCCGGCACCGGCGTCCTGTTACCGGACGTCTCCGTATCTCCGGTCGGGTTCGAGGTTCTCCTGGAGGACGGCGAGTCCGACGGGTTCGCCCTGTCCATCGAGAACGCGGGATGGGCGCCGTTCGCGTGGGACCTCGACATCTCCAGCGGACCCGGTCAGACCGGCAGTCAGGACCTCGAGGGCCTCGTCATCATGTGGGATCGCTCACACGGACAGCCCGGCATCGGCTGCGTCGGTGACATCGTACAGGAGCTTCGCGACCGAGGGGCCCTGGTCATTGAGAATCACAGCAGCTTCACGCCCCAGGTTCTCGCCCCCTGCGACATCGTGTGGAGCGGCTCGGTTCAGGAGATCTGGCAGCAGTCGGAAAGAGAGGCGCTCTCCGCATGGGTGCTGTCGGGCGGCGGGCTTCTGTTGACCTCCGACCTCGACCAGGACGTTGTCGCCTTCAATGATGTCCTGGCTGACCTCGGCGACCCGTTCGCATACAGCGAGTTCTCGGGGTTTGCGGGAACGACCACCGACATCCACCCGCACTGCATCACGAGGGATGTGACCCGCGTGCATCTCGCATCGAACAGAGCGAGACTGGTCGACGTTGCGCCGCACTCGTTCCTGCTCTTCGCCGACACGGCGGCGATTCCGAACGCAGCCGGGTCTCGGTACGGGGAGGGGAGGATCGTGGCCGTAGCGGAGCAGCTCTTTGAGGACTGGTTGATCTGGAGAGAGGACAACGCCGTCCTCGCTCGCGCGGCCTTCGACTGGCTCGCCTTCGGCGCCGCGTGGCTGGAGCCATCCGACTGGTCCGGCGAGGCACCACCGGGTGGCGGCTCGGACGTCACGCTCACGGCCGACGCGTCGGGGCTCGGACACGGCGTTCACTCGGCGTCGGTCGTTCTTCTGGACAGCGCAAACGAGGTGGCGAACATCGTGGTCCCGTTCGAGCTGCTCGTCGTCGGGGGCAGCCAGCTCGAGCTCTCGGCGACCAGTCTTCGGTTCCCGGACACGTACCATGCGGCGACGTCCAGCGAGACGCTGGTCATCAGCAACAGCGGCACGGCTCCGCTTGTGGTCCACTCCATGTCCACCGACCATACCTGCTTCCGCGCGGACACAACATCCCTCGCGGTCCCGGTCGGCGGCGAAGCGGCGGTACTTGTGAGTTTCTTCGCGGAGGCCCCGGGATGGTTCGAGGGCGAACTCTCCATCGAGAGCAACGACGCCGACATGCCCGTCATCGGTGTGCCGCTCGGGGCGCTCGCGCTGCCGAGCGGGCTGGCCGACGTGTCGCCGGAGTCGCTCTCGACCGAGGTGTTCTCGGGCCTCGCCGAGACGCTCCGTCTCTCGATCGACAACGTCGGAAGCGCCGAGCTCTCCTGGAGCGTCCGTGCGCACGAACCGGGTGCCGGAGACGCAGACCCCTCCGGCGTCATCGACTGGATCGGGTTCGATGCCGTTGCCGGAACGGTCCCCGAGGGGCAGTCACGTGAGATCCGGGTCACCGTGGATGCCGGGGAGCTGGTCGTCGGGGAGCACGTTGCGGAGCTCCTGCTGGAGACCAGCGATCCCCGAGGCTCGACCACCATCATCCCCGTGGCCGTCGACGTCCTGGACTCCTCGCCGGGGGCCGGCGTCGTCGAGACGACGGTCGAGTACGGTGTCGTCACACTGTGCTGGTGGGTTCCAACCACGTTCGGTCTCGACGGGTTCAACGTGTATCGTTCCGTGGATGGGGGGACGACCTTCGACCGGCTCAACGAGTTTCTGGTCCAGCCTGCGACTCAGGGTGGGTACGTCGATGACAGCTGCTGGCCCGGCGGCGAGTTCTGGTACGAGGTCCGGGCGGTCCGAAGCGACACCACCGAGGTGACCGTCGGGACGGGCCCTGTCGCCGTGCGGACCCCCGGAGAGCTGCTCACGGCGCTTCGTCCTCCGAGACCCAACCCGTTCACGGCGTCCACCGAGCTCTCGTTCGACACGCCGGGGAACGGTCGCCGCGTCGTCATCCGGGTCTGTGACGTCGCGGGGCGGCTCGTGCGGACGCTCTACGACGGG
>WJMD01000017.1 GCA_014728125.1 Candidatus Effluviviaceae Genus V sp. | reverse complement strand
ATTCTCGTCAAGAAGGCGCAGCAGGTCGGCTCACCGGCTCGCCACGCCTTCGGTACCAGTATTCTAGCAAGGGATGAGCCGCCTGTCAACGCGCTGCAGCTACCTCAGCCTGACGGCCTTTCTCGCCGCCCGCCTCCCCTCAATCTCGGCCGAGAGCATGTAAACACCCGAGCTGACGCGTCGCCCCGATGCGTCCCGGCCATCCCATCG
The DNA here is from genome assembly GCA_014728125.1 of Candidatus Effluviviaceae Genus V sp. Classification (NCBI taxonomy): domain Bacteria; phylum Candidatus Effluviviacota; family Candidatus Effluviviaceae; species Candidatus Effluviviaceae Genus V sp. The sequence continues at coordinate 9,232 of WJMD01000017.1, read as the reverse complement.
CACCGTCCGCTCCCCACCCGGCAGCGCCTGATCGATGAGCGTCGTCACGAGCCGACCCGAGATGTCGAACACTCGCACCCGCACACGAGCCCCTGTCGAGGGGACGCTGAGCGAGAACTTCGCCGACTCACGGAACGGATTCGGGCTTCCCCTCGACAGGAAAGGGCGCGCCGGCGGCGGCTCCTCCCCCACGCCGGTGCCCCACGGCTGCGCGAAGCCGAACCCCGGCAGCGCATCGCCGTCGAAATCGAAGAGCGCCAGGTTCTCCCACGGACATCCCGGAGCGCCCTCGACGACGATCCACGCGGGTTCCCAGTACACGACGCCGGTTCCGAGCCCGCCGGGCGTCGCCTCGACCACGGACACGACGTCCCGCAGAAACGCGAACTGGCCCTCGGGCGTCGCATCGTAGCCCGGATGGAGCTGCGACGCGTCGCCGACGATGTTCGTCGTGTCGTCGTTCCATCCAAGCGTCCACGGGTACGCCGTCTCGACGACCATCAGCTCCTTGCCGTAGCGGGGCGCCAGGTCCGCGAGGTTGTCGCGAAGCCCCCAGATGTCCCCGTGCCACCACGGGTAGAACGAGAGCCCAATGATGTCGAACGAGACGCCGCGTGCCAGGAGGTTGTCGAAGAACCACTGCGCCCGCGCGTTGTCGCAGCCCTCGGCGACGTGGATGAGGATGCGGGTCTCCTCACCGGACCCCAGGCTGTCGCGCGCCCCGGCCACGCCCGCGGAGAGGAGCTCCGCGAACTGGTCCCACTGCTCCGGTGTGTCCCACTCGCTCCCTGGCCAGCCGACCCGGCCGTCGTCCCAGAGCATCCCCGGCGAGATCTCGTTCCCGACCTGGATGTACTCAGGGAGGACACCCTCGTCGCGGAAGCGTCGGACGACCGCGTTCGTGTACGCGTAGACCGAGTCCACAAGCGCCGCGAACGGGACTCCCTGCCAGGCGACCGGTTTGTACTGCTTGCCCGGATCCGCCCACGTGTCGGAGTAGTGAAAGTCGAGCATCAGCTCGAGCCCGGCGGCCTTGACCTCGTGCGCGTACGCCACGGTCGCGTCGAGGCCGTGCCACGGCTCGGACGGCGTGTGCCAGAGCCTCAGGCGCACGACGCCCCAGCCGTGGTCGCGGGCTGCGTCCAGAAGGTCGACTGGTGCGCCGTCGACCGTGTAGACCACACCGTGCGACTCGAGCATCGGAACGAACGAGAGATCACCGCCGACGACCGTTCCTCCCGGCGACCACCCCGCCGGGTGATCGAAGAAGACCGGGGGAATGGTCGACGGACCCGTCACCGTCACCGACCGGTTCGGGATCGAGTGCTCCCAGCGGTCCTGGCCACCGCGGACGATGACGAACTTGTACTCGTAGGTGTCCGTGGCGAGGTCGGTCGTGATCTCGTACACTAGGTCGCCGTCGGCATCGGAGAGGACGTGCTCCCCCGCGCTCCAGCCGTTCATCGAACCGCGGAGTTCGACAGCGTCGACGCCGGGTTCGAACAGCTCGAACGACGCGGGGATCCGCATGTCGACCTGGAAGGTCACGGGCGTCGCGGCCGCGGACGTCGCCACGACGAGCAGTGCTGCGATGAGGCCGAGCGTCCTGGTGTTCACCTGGAACCCCCTGTCCTGGTTGCCTGAGACCCAGCCCCTGATACCACAGCAGGGTCCGTGCCAGAGAAGCCCATCGCCACGACATCCGCGACCCCGAGAACCTCGACCTCAAGCCCCGCCTGCTCGACCATGTCACGGAGCTGCATGATGCACACGGGGCACTCGGTCGCGACGACGTCGACGTCCGCCGCGCGGATGGCATCCATCTTCGGTTCGGCGATCGCCTTCGCGAGGTCGTACTCGGTCAGGCAGAACGTGCCCCCGCCCCCGCAGCAACGGTCGGCGTCCGCCATCTCGACGAACTCGACCCCGGGGAGCGCCCGCAGAACCGCGCGCGGCTCCTCGGACACGCCCTGGCCGCGGTTGAGATGGCACGGGTCGTGGTAGGTCACGCGGAGTCTGGAACCGTCCGCGCCGGGACCGGCCGGCCCCGCGGCATCGTCGCGCCGGAGCCCCTTCGGCAGCCCCCGGCACGCCAGGAACTCGGTGAAGTCGAAGACCGGATGCGGGAAGCCGCCCTCGAACCCCAACAGCTCCTCGTATTCTCGCTTGAAGGCCAGCCCGCCGGACGCGCAGCCCGTGATGACCGCATCGACGTCGAGGTCGCGGAAGAGCTCGATGTTCTTCCTCGCAAGCTCCCTCGCGGTCTCGAAGTCGCCGGCGTTGAAGACAGGCGTCCCGCAGCAGACCTGACGCTTCGGGATGACGACGTCCACGCCCGACGCCGCGAGCGTCTCGACGATGACACGTCCCGTCTCCGTGTAGATGAGGTTCGTGGCGCAGCCGACGAAGTAGCCGACGCGCTTAGCCCGGCGGGCTGCGCCCGTCCGCGGCGTTTCGACGAGTGGCGCAGCCGGCAGCGGACCCGCAGCCGGCACGACGCCAGGCATCGTCTCGAGGAACGTCCGATCCGCGAACTCGGGCAGCACCCGGTCGCGGTCGATGCCGGCCAGCGGCAACAGCAGCCGGAACGCGCTGTCACGGGGAAGGCCGCGGAGAAGGGCGCGCTGAACGAACGAGGCGAGACGCGTGAAGGGAGGCAGGATGCCGCCGCGCCTGAGCACCTGTCGGAAGACGAACCGTTTGAGAAAGGGAAGCCGACCGGCCTCGACGAGGCCGCTCCTCGCGGCCAGCACGAGGTCGTCGACGCGCACCTCGTTCGGACAGGCGTCGACGCAGGCCTTGCAGTTCAGGCACCGCTGAAGCCGCTCGTCGAAGATCTCGGAGAGTTCGAGCTGACCGTCGAGCACGGCCCGAACCAGCGCGACCTTACCGCGGGCCACGCTGCACTCGTCCCCGACCTCGGCGAAGATGGGGCAGACGGAACGGCAGGTGCCGCAGCTCCGGCACTTCTCGGCCAGAGCCCGCCGCGCCTCGAGCTCACGTCCCGGTCCCGTCACCGCCATCACCTCTCCCGCTCGAACGTGATCTCGATCGGTGCCAGCACCGCATCGGGGTCGAACTCGCGCTTCAGCCGCTCCAGGATGACGAGTGAGCCGTCGCCGACAGACTCGTCCGGTTCGTTCCGCGCGACGACGGTCCCCCCGTCGAGGTGAGCGAACTCCTGCCGGTAGCGCGCCATCAGCGGTCCGCGGTTCTCCTCGGCGTCGAGTCGGAGCGTCGCGCCGACGATAACGCCCAGACACCCCCTCGAGCCCGTGAAGAGCTGCTTCAGGTCATAGCCGGTCACGCACTTGACGGTGCGCGACCCGGCTTTCAGAAGCGCGCCGTCGGCCAGCATGACCTCGAGCGCGAGCACGCCGCGACGGATGAGGTTGCCCTCAAGTGTCCAGTTCCCGGGCGCCCGTGAGATGACGTCCGCGACCTGGGCGGTCTCGTCTGCGAACACGGACGGTACCCAGAAGAGCGCGTGGTCCCGGAGCGCCTCGGAGAGGGCTCCGAGGGTCAACCCGCCCTCGACGACGGCCATGAGGTCCCCGTCCGAGACCTCCCGGACCGAAGCCATACGCTCGACGGAAAGCGGCAGCTCGCGCTCGCCGCAGCGGTCCCACCAGTGCGGCACGATGACGCCGCCGTGCTCGCGTGCGGCAGCGAGCGCCGCGGCGACCTCCTGCGCGTTCGCGGGCAGGGCCACGGCCCTGCCCGAGCGCTGTTCCGTCCTGATGTCCTGAAGCGGAAGGTCCGTACGCGCCCCCTAGTTCATCTTGACCATGCGCCCGACGTCCGCGGAGGTTGAACCGCCATCGCCGGTCTCAACGTCGATCGTGTAGAGATAGACGCCGTTGGCAACCTCGTCGCCTCCGGAGTCAGTACCGTCCCAGTAGACCTCGTTGTAGTTGAGGTCGTTGCTCGCATCGTTGAACACGCGGATGAGCCTCCCCCCCACCGTGAACAGCCGGATCGTCACGTCGGCTCCGCTCTGGTTGAGCGTGTAGATGATCTTCGTGCCATCCGGCGTCGTGAATGGGTTCGGGTGATTGGCGACTTCCCGGATGCGGATATCGTCGCCGCCCTCGATCTGAATGACGAACGCCGACGTCTGTCCCGCCGCGTCGGTCGCCTCGATGCGGATCTGACGGTCGAACTCCGGATCAACGACCGCCGTGTACGTCAGACGATACCGGCGACTGGCGCTCCCTGCGGTGTCGACGAGAGCCTCCAGCGTGTACTCCGATGCCGGCACCGTGAGGTCTCCGGCGGTGACCACGACGTCGTCGCGCTCGATCTCGACCTCGTCGATGATCTCCGCAACGATCTCGATCGGGAACTCCGCCGTCACGGCGTCGATGAAGTCGCCGCTCACGAAATCCTCTCCGTTCACCGTGGCCCGGATCTCGGGAGGCGAGGCATCGAACTTAGTGAGAGGATCGCCGAAGAGAGCGAACGTCCTGGACTCCGTGAAAGCGTACCCCTGCTCGATCACGGCGTTGATCGTCCCCTGCGTCGTCAGCCCGCCGATGGTCCAGCGCGGCCATCCCTCACCGTCGGCGCGCTCACTGAAGTACGCCTTGAAGGTACTGATGTCCAGAAGCCGGTTCCAGCTCTGCCTCGAGGAGCCGACGCACGCGAAGGTGGCCACGGCTCCCCGGCTCCCTCCGAGGTGGAGCATCTGCTCTGTCACGCAGTCGATGGATGTCCCCTCGTTCGAGTCCAGGAAGCGGGAGAGCTCACACGACATACCGAAGAAGACGAACGGCTTCCCGTTGTTGTCGAACTCCGAGAGATCGTTGGACGAAGACGCGGCCGTGGCAAGAATGAGCTGTTCGTGGGTGAGCTGGGTGCGGTTCCCGTGGCCGACGAAGTTCACGAGAAGCGCCCCGTCCGAGAGCATCGACAGAACGTCGTTCGTCGCGTTCCCGTCGCCGCGGACGTAGCCGACGGTCTCGAAAGCGTAGAAGATGTCGCCGATCACCGTGTCCCCGTGAAATGGGTCGGTGTAGCGGGAGAGTATGAAATTGACCGTGTCGATGCCGGCGGGAGACTGCGCCACCGTGTCGGCCACCTCCAAGCACAGCACCTCGAAGTCCTGTTCCCAGATGTACTTCGCATACGACGACTCCAGCGAGGGGTACGACCAGGCGTCGTCCGCGATCTGCATGATCCGGTTCCTCCAGGTGTCCGAGGCGCTCATCGTCTCGTAGGCCTGGATCTTCTCGGTCACCAGCTCGACCTGTTCAGTGCTCCCGGCGGGCAGCCGCCCGATCATCATCTGTGGCAGGACCAGCACGTCGTCGGCGAACGAGACGTACCATTGGTCGCTTCCAACGAGCTTTCCACCGCTCGAGCCCCTGAACACATGGGTCGGCATGTAGTTCGGCGCCGCACTCGACTTGACGCCCCGCGTGTCCTCGCTGGCGTCGCCGACGAGCAGCGCGTACTGAGGCGGCGACGTCCAGTTATCGAACGCGTAGGTGAGGTAGTTCCGTATGGCGCGGTCGGACGGCAGACCGCCGCCGAACGCATCGTAGACCTCCGTCAGGTCGGCAAGCGTGACCGTCCATCCCTCGGACTCGCGATAGTCAACGAGCTCCTGGACGGCGGTAGAGAAGCCGTCGTACGAGATGACGATGACCTCGCTCTCGCTCGTGGCCAGGCCGGCCGCGGTCCGCCGCTCGATGCCGAGCGGTTCGAGGGCCGCCGTCCGCTCGAGCGCCTCGTAGCGCGTGAACGACGCGACAGAGTCCTGGAAGACGAGCGCGACGTCGGTGTCGGGCTGCGTGTTCGCCCCCTCGAGCGTGAGCGCGACCGGCGCATCCGGGTCGCTGACGTCGAAGAGGGCGATGTCGTCCGAACCGAAACCCTCGACCCGGGCCTCGAGCTGCCCGGTCACACCGGCGTTCGTGAACTGGAGCCTTCCGGACTCCGCTCTGAAGAGCCGATCATAGGCTATGGAGAACCAGTCGAGATTGGCGCCGGAGCGACCCGGTGAGTAGTCGCCCAGGCCGACCGCGTGCAGGCTGTTCTGACCGTCGGAGAAGGCCTCCGGATCGATCGGCCCGCTGAGGTAGATGTCCTCGTCCATCGTCTGGCTGATGCCGGAGAAGGAGAAGACGCCGAGATCGGTCTCGTTCTCCGCGTCGTCGACGATCGAGAGCTCGATGCGGTGCGTGCCGCCGACGCGGCCGTGCCAGCGCGCGCGGAGCCTGACATCGGCGCCCGGAGCGACGTCGTGAACGGAGAAGGGCAGCAAGTGGTTGTCTCCACCGGTACCGAACGTGTCGGTCCAGTGCCACAGGTCGACCCGGTCGTTCGGCGGGGTGTTCAGAAAGTACTCGTCCTGTTCGAACCGGAGCGTGTCACGGAAGCTCGTCGGTGGCGTCAGGCCGCTCCAGTCGTACCACGCCGGGCGGCTCTCCATCCTGGCGGCCAGCTCGGGGTTCGGCGCTATCCAGTAGACGTTCTCCGTCGTCCACCGGTCCTTGAAACCCGAGTCGTTGAACGCCTCCTCGAAGCTCTCGGCCATGAAGAGAAGGTAGTCGCTGCCGTCGAACGTGCCGTCCTGGTCGGCGTCGTGAACCTCGACGGCGACGGGTGTCTGGACGAAGGGCTCGGACAGCTCGATGTCGAACGACCGCTCATAGACGGCGAGGTCGTCGACGGAATGCGTCGATGGGAACCCCTCCGCGGAGAGATCGGAGAAGTCAACGCGGTAGACGCCTGTCTCGCCGATCCGCACCTTCCACGCGTCGTCGCGGTCGCTGAAGCGGAGGCGGCGGTGGCTCTCCAGCGCCTCCTTTCGGCTCCGCCAGCCGCGGGACACACCCGCGTTCAGAATGGTCGCGTCGTAGATGGCGTTCCACTCGTCACCCGCGACCGGCGCCGTCACTCGGCCGTCGACGCCTGCGGGTCCCGACAGTCTGAGCCGCGCAACGACCCGCGTTCGGAGCGTCAGCTCACCGGTCGCCGGAACGTAGCTCACCGGATGGAGTACGACGCGCACGACGCGGTGGTGCCGAAGCCGTCCCTCGGCGCCGAGTTCGGCGACGCGGGGCGGCCACGCCGCTCTGAGGGACCTGAACGCCGGATCCGCGGTGAACGTCTGCACGGGGATGACGAACTCGCCGTCCCCGACGATGCGCTCCTCGGGCACGGGCTCGACGCGGTGGCGTCCGAGAGATCGGGTCTCTGTCGAGAGCACATCGAGTTCGTACGACGCGCCGTCGGGGATCGCCAGGAGGACCGACTTGCGCGGGAGCCGCGGCGCGCCGACCTCGGTCGTGAAGCCGTACCAGGGCGCGTTCACGCTCACAAAGGACTCGCCACCGTGGACGACCTCCTCGATGGAGACGTCATCGGTGGCGAGTTCGAAGATGATCTCGCTGTCGCTCTGCTCGACGACCCTCGCCTCGTTGGCGAGAAGCGGCGTCGTCAGAAGCAGTGCCGCACAGAACAGGAACACGCGCGTCGCGCCGTGCATCATATGTCGTTCCTCCGTCAGGCCGGTCGCGGGCTCACATGTGACGTCTACGACGCCTCCCGCCTTCATCCGTACCCAGGAGGACGGCGCACCGTCCGCGCCCCCTCTCTAGTGCGTCACCTTCGGCAGGTAGGTCGCGAAGTCGAAATCGGGGCTGTTCTCCTCGTCGTGACACTCGAGACACGTCGCGACCGTTACCTGCCCGTACGAACCGTCGCGGGCGTGTTCCGTTCCCATGCCGTGACACGCTTCGCACTGGACGTTCCTGAGCTCATCCGGAACCTGCTCGGAGCCGTCCTGAGCCAGGTCCATTCGGCACGTCACGTGGCAGCGCAGGCACTCCGGGTTCGTCGCCTGGTGGCTGCTCTCGAGCGTATCGTACGCGTGGGCGTGCGCCGTGGTCTTCCACTGCTCGTACTCGTCCGTGTGACAGCGCTCGCACGACTCCGCCACACCGATGCAGTCCTCAGTGTACTGCGCCGTCTGCTGCTCCTCCGCTCTCCGGTCGGCCTGTGCCGCAAGACGTTCCTTCTGCAGCTTTTCGACGGCCTGCTTGTGCTCCTTCACGAAGAGCGCCATCGAGGCATCGGCCGGGACCTTGTCGCCGAGCGTCAGGGTGCCGCCGGAGTAGCCTGTCAGGATCCCCTCGTCGTCGAACGTCGCCCGCAGGTCCGTGAGGTACTGCCCTTTCGTGCCGGGCTCCATGAAGATGGCCCCGTGGAACTCGCGCACATTGCCGACATGCTGACCGTGCCTGCCCAGCACGAGGAAGTCGACGCCGCCGAGCCTCCCCACCAGCTCCTCGGCGTTCACGAAGCCCGTGTGGGCCAGCAGGATGACGAAGTCGGACTCCGTCCGCATCGTCGGCAGGAGTTCCTTCAATGACTCGTACGGATCGGCGAACTCGACGCCGACCTCATCGACGTCCCGGTGCGTTCGGAACCGGTCATTCGGCTGGATCACGCCTGTGATCGCGAAGCGGAGGCCGCCGCGCTCGATGACGACGTACGGGTCGACGAGCAGCTCGCCCGTCGATGACTCGATGACGTTCGCGGAAACGAACGTGAGACCCGAGTCCGCGATCCGCCGCTTCAGATATGTGACACCGCGCCACAGATCCCAATCTCCGATGGTCGTGGCATCGGTGCCCATCATCTTCATCCCCGTGAGCGTCGTGTTGTCCACGAGCTCGTTCGAGAAGTCCTTCCGCGTCAGCGAGGACCCCGCATCGAGGACGATGACATGTGCCGCTTCTTCGTCTGTCTGGTTGATGTAGCCGGCCCTCCGGACCAGCCCGCCCTTCTGGCCCCCGTGTCACCCACAGGGCTCGATCTCGCCGCGCGTATCACTTGTGGCGAGGATGGCCAGCTCGAACGGCCCGTCCGGGCGCTGGACGTAGTCCACACCGGCGCACCCCGCGATGAGGACGCCGAGGAACACTGCTGCGATCAGCCTGCGGTTCATCAAGGACGAAACCTCCAGAAGTGGGTACGGAGATCCCCTTAGAAACACGGTGCGCCCATCGCGTGGAGACCACAGGGGCACACACCTTCCAGTAAGCAGTCTACCACGAGCCACCGTCCGGCGCAAGCAACGCACGTGAGCCTGGGTCGCGGACCAGCCAGAGCCTGCGCTGTGCGGCGGGGGCGCCGGGAACGCCTCCTCACGGGCGGAACCAGACGGCGGGAGCCGATAGAAAAACGGGCGGCGCGTGAAGCACCGCCCGTCTTCCGAGGT
>WJMD01000016.1 GCA_014728125.1 Candidatus Effluviviaceae Genus V sp. | reverse complement strand
CGTCTGACGACGCTCTCTGAGAGCGCCTCGACAAAGGTCATCGTGCTGAAGTAGAGTGGAGAGGCCATGGGCCTCCGCAGAACACATATCGTGAACCTGAGGAGAGCCGCGGCCGCCGCGGCTCTCCTCGTACTGCTCCTGTCCACGTCGTGCGGCGTCGTCGGGCCGTCGGGCTCGGGCACGCGCCCGTTCGCGATGGGCTTCACGCCGACCCCGCACGCACTGACGACCGAGGGCGTCTATTCGGCCTGGGACCGCATCCGCGGCGACGGCGACCTCGCCGTCATCCACTACGACGGCGGCGTGCCGTGGGCCGAGGCGCTCATCGGCGCGTACGAAAGCTACCCCGTGGAGTTCAAGGACGGCATCGACTTCAACGCCCAGGAGCTGGCGCTGACGCCGGGCGGGCATGCGGTCTACGTGGCTGTCACCCCGATCAGCTGGCTCCGCGACGAGCTGGCGGGCTATCCGGACGACGGGGGTCTTCCCTTCCCGTGGAGCACGTACGACTTCGACGACCCGGATGTCATCGAGGCCTTCACGAATCACTGCGAGTTCATGATCGACACGTACGACCCGGACTTCTTCTGCTACGGCATCGAGGTCAACATCCTGCGGTGGAACTCGCCGGAGCTGTGGGACGACTTCGTGGGACTGTGCGCCGGCGTCTATCCCGCCCTGAAGTCCGAGTACCCAGGGCTCCCCATCTTCCTCTCGTTCCACGCGGACACGTACTTCGCTGCGGTGACCGACCAGGAGTCGGCCATCGAGGACGTCCTCCCCTACACAGATATGATGACCCTCTCCGGCTATCCGTTCGCGGCGCCCCTGGAGGACCCGGAGCTGGTCCGCTTCGACTACTTCTCGGCGCTGGCCGACCTGGCGCCCGAGAAGCCGTTCGCCGTCGCCGAAACCGGCTGGCCGGCGGAGGACGTCACGTCTCCCTACCCGCTCACCATCGAGGCGACCGAGACCGACCAGACGGTCTACGTGTACCGTCTCCTCGACGAGTGTTTCTTCCTGAACGCCGTCTTCGTCAACTGGTTCGTGAGCCGTGACTACGACGAATGGTGGGAGGACGAGCTCAAATTCTCGCCCGACGCGTACATCCTCAGGCTCTGGAAGGACTGCGGACTCTACCGCGGCGACGGCAGTCAGCGCCCGTCGCTCGGAGCCTGGTACCAGTACCTGGCGCTCGAGCGGGAGTACTAGCCGCCCGGGGTCGGGGTCGGCGTCGCCTCACGCTTCTCAGAAGTTCTCCGGAAATCTCAGAACGATCACGTGTCCCTCGAACGCGCCCTTGCCGAGAAGCGTCGGAGCGAGGGCGAGGGGACCTGCGTGCAGCACGACATCACCGGCATCGACGAGACCGTTTCCGTTCGTGTCGCCCGCGAGCGCGCCGATGTGGCCGTACGTAGCCCAACCGCGGTAGCGGACGGCCACGAGGTCGCCGGGCCGCACGGTCTCGTCCCACGGCGGAGCCGGCGAGACGCGGCCTCTCTTCACATCGAACTCCGTCACGTGGTCGAGATGGTCGACCAGGAGCGCGACGCTCCAGTTCCGCTCGACCGGCCGACCCGTGTGCTCCGACCACGCCGCGACGAGCACGTCGGCACAGTCGACGCCCAGATGATGCCGGCTCTGATGGAGCGTGGACCCGAAGACCCCGGGGACGTTGTAGAACCCGGAGAGGCATCCGAGGAACCCGTCCCCGTCCCGTCGCACGACACAGAGGACGTCCGGGGAGAGCCCGCGATGGTCGGCGCTCTCGATGCCGGGCGTACGCTCGACCGTTCCCTCGCGCTCGACCTCCGCCTGGAACCAGAACGTCCCGACGTCCTCACGCTGCCACGTCCGGAACCGGAGCGGGAAGCGCCACGTCCGGAGCGTGAGCCAGCGCCGGACGCGGTCCGTCCAGTGCTCCCGGATCGCCCGTCGGAACGGAGCGATCTCCCAGCGGCCACGGAGGCCCCGGAGCTCCTCGCGCACGTACCAGATGCGGTCGTGGCCCTGCCAGCCGCCGCCGCGCCGCGGGCTGCGGGCGTTCGCGTAGCGCGTCCTCAGGTCGGCACGGATCCGGTACCAGCGGATCGTCGCGTCGGGTACCTCCTGCACACGAAGCTCCAGCTCCTGTCCCGCCTCCGAGACCACGCGGGAGCCCGAGGACCATGAACCGCCGTCGACACGGGACTCGATGGTCAGACCGGCGGCCGACGCCGGGATGAGCACTGCAGCCAGGAGCGCCAACGCACAGCGCCGGAACGCATCCCACATGGTGCTCTGGATATGCCCCACGTCCGCCTCTCTGAGCGACAGAAGCCAGTTCTTGTTCGCGTCCCCGATACTGTAAGGGAGGAGCGCTCGGCCGGCAACGAGCGAGTGGACGTCACACGACGACGCCCGGGGGGAGCGCCCCGGGCGTCTTGAAAGCACATCCATGTCGACACGTGCGTCAGCGCACCAGCACCATCTTCCGCTGCAGCGAACCCGACGGGGTGTCGAGCCGGTAGAAGTAGATGCCGGCCGGAAGCTCCCGTCCGCGGCTGTCGGTCCCGTCCCAGTAGAGGTCGTGCGCGCCGGCGGGATACCGGGCGTCGGTCAGAACACTCACGCGACGGCCCGCGACGTCGTAGATGGAGAGCCGGACGCGCGCGGGCTCCGGCAGCGCGAAGCGGATCGCCGTGCGCCGCGTCACCGGGTTCGGCGCGTTCTGCGCCAGGCTCACCCGCGAGACGTTCTCGGGCACGCCCGTCTGATCGAAGCGGATGACGTGGTACTCGGATGTCTCGATGTCGCCGTTCCCGTTCCCGGAGGGGCACTGAAGGTCGAGCACGCCACCGTCGCTCGTTCCGTACGCGGCGACCGCCACGAGGACCGAATCCGGCATAGCTCCGTAGAGGTCCTCGAGCAGGACGGCGCCCTCGAGCCAGGTGCCGCTCGCGTTCTCCAGGTTCGACGATGAGACGACGCCCTCGGAGCTGTCGAACCACCCGTTCCAGTTGTTGTCGTCCTCATTCCCGACGAAGTAGTCCCAACCGGCCACCGTCCCCGACTTGTTCCAGGGCGCGCTTCGCGAGCCAGACGGGTCGAGGTCGATCATCAGGAAGTGGTCGAGCCCGGAGGTCGCGGCGACGCCCTCGGCCGCGAGGTAGAGCCACGTGCCGTTCCAGTCGGCGTGGAGCGAGAGCCCGTCGCCGGTCGCGACAAGTTCAGCCTCGGCGTCCAGCTGGCCGTCCATCTCGTAGCCGGGCTCCGTCACGCCGCCCGAGACCGGCGCGTGCCAGTCGCCGCCGGAGTTGTTGTCCCACGTCCCCGCGCCGTCGTTGAAGACGAAGTCGACGGCCGTCGCTGACGAGGGAATCGAGTACGTGTAGCTCCACGCCTCCTCCCCCGCGTCGTACGTCATCGCGGGGTCGGGACTGAGCACGTCGAGCCAGCCGCTGTGGCCGATATGGATGTACACCGGGTCGGTGCCTGAGGGCAGCACGCCGCGGCAGTCGAGGTCGTAGTAGATGGTGACGCTCTCGCCCGCGACCGGGTCGACCGGCTCCCACCAAACGCAGGTGTCGGGCTGGGCGCCGCCCCCGCTCCCGACCCAGACGTGCTGGATGGGCGAGCGCTTGACGTACCCGAGGCTGTCGGTCGCCTCGACGTAGTAGTCCAGAAGCACGTCCTCGAAGCCGGTCAGATGAACAAAGTACTGGTCCGCGATGTAGTCCGGCATGACCGAGAAGTCGATCTCAGGGTCCGAGTAGACGTTCCCGGCCGGGAAGTCGCGATGCGTCATCGGGATCGTCTGCCACGACCCGACGCCGGCGCCGCCCGCGTACGTCTCGTTGACATCCGTGCTCATCGGGTTCGTCCCGTCGTCGTCCAGGCGGTACTTGAAGTCGACGGACGAAAGCCCCGAGACGTCGTAGGCGAACGTCCAGACGTGGAAGTCCTGGCTCATCGGCATCCCCTGCCCGCCGGGATAGCCCCAGAGT
>WJMD01000015.1 GCA_014728125.1 Candidatus Effluviviaceae Genus V sp. | reverse complement strand
GTCTCGGCCATCCCGGAGGGTCTGCCGGCGGCCATCACGGTGGCCCTGGCGCTCGGACTCCGCCGCATGGCCGGCCGGAACGCGATCATCCGTCGTCTGACGGCCGTCGAGACCCTGGGCTCGACCACGGTCATCTGCTCCGACAAGACCGGGACGATCACCGAGAACCAGATGACGGTGCGGCGCATCTGGGCCGGGGGCGACGTCTTCGAGGTGACCGGCGAAGGCTACGATCCTGAGGGAACGATCCTAAAACTGGGAGGAGGAGAGCTGAGCGAGACGCCTGAGTCGCTCAGGAGTCTCCTGGAGGTCGGGGTTCTGGCGAACAACGCCCGCATCCACCGTGTCGAGGATCACTGGCAGGCCGACGGAAACCCCAGCGAAGCGGCCCTCCTCGTCGCCGCCCGCAAGGCGCGCCTCGATGTCGATGCGCTCAGAGACCGGTTCGAGCGCATCGACGAGGTTCCGTTCTCGAGTGACCGCAAGTATATGGCCACATTGCACGGGACGACGGACGGTAAGCGAAGAGCCGCGGCCAAGGGCGCACCAGACCGACTGCTGGACTACGCCTCGGGCGTTCTCCTTGACGGGGAGGTGTCGGAACTCACCGAGGAGCGTCGCGATGAGGTCGAGGCGGCGAACAACGCCTTTGCCGAGGAGGCACTTCGCGTGATGGCCGGCGGATACCGTGATTTCGGTCTCGAGAAGGAGGACCTGACGTCGTCCGACGTCGAGTCCGAGCTCACGCTGCTCGGCCTCTGGGGGATGATCGACCCGCCGCGTGAGGAGTCGGCGCGGGCCGTTGCGGCCTCGAAGGACGCGGGCATCCACACGGTGATGATCACCGGTGACCACGCGACGACCGCCCTGGCGATCGCCCGCCGGGTCGGCATCTCAGAAAGCGACAGGGCCCTCACGGCGTCCGACATCGAGACGATGGACCAGCGCGAGCTGGCCGACGCGGCCCTCGAGTCCGGGGTCTTCGCCCGCGTGTCGCCGTCTCACAAGCTCAAGATCATGCAGGCGCTGAAGAGCCAAGGGCACGTGGTTGCGATGACGGGCGACGGCGTCAACGACGCCCCGGCTCTCAAGGGGGCCGACATCGGCGTGGCGATGGGGAGGTCGGGCACCGAGGTGGCCAGGGAGGCCGCCGATATGGTCCTGACCGACGACAACTACGCCACGATCGTGGATGCCGTGGAGGAGGGACGGACCATCTACTCGAACCTCCGTCGGGTCGTCTTCTTCCTGCTCGCGACCAACCTGGGCGAGGTGCTGACGCTCACCGGGGCGCTCATCCTCGGGCTGGAGCTTCCCCTGACGGCCGTGATGATCCTGTGGGTCAACCTGGTCACCGACGGGGCCTGCACGGTCCCGCTCGGGGTGGAGCCGCGGCACTCGAACGTCCTCAAGGAACCTCCGCGCGACCCCGAGGAGTCCGTCATCAACGGGCCGATGGTCCGGCGCATGGCGATGCTCACGCCGATCATGGCCGCGGGCACGCTGGGACTGTTCCTCTGGCAGAGCCGGAACGGCGACCTGGCGAGCGCCCGCACGGTCGCCTTCACGACGCTCGCGGCCTTCCAGTGGTTCCAGGCCATGAACGCCCGATCGCAGTCGCAGTCCGTTTTCACCGTCGGGCCTCTGAGGAACCGCTGGCTGCTTGTGGGGCTGGGTGTTGCGATCGTGCTGCAGATTCTCGTGGTCCACACGCCGCTGGGACAGCAGCTCTTCAACACGACCCAGCTGACGGGCGGAGACTGGCTGCGTATTGTCCTGGTGTCGAGTTCGATCTGGGTGGCCGATGAGGTGCGCAAGCTCGTCCGCAGACGCCTCTGAGTGATGCTCCGGGCAGTTCTGAACCCCTACGCCACGTTCCCCCGTCCCGTCCGAGCCCCAGAAGAACCCGATGAGGAGTTCCTCCCTTTCGAAAGCCGTGAGGTCAGAGCAGTCGCGAACGAATCACCAGCTACCACTGTACCAGAAGCTCAGGCACGCATTCCCCTCCTGAAGCTCGTGCTCGAAGCAGATGCACTCGTCCTGCGGTTCAGCGGCGTGTGGACACACAGCGCAGTGCCCACCCTCGTACTGAACCATGTAGCCGAGGACCGAGGTGTGCGTGGTGTTCGTGACGAGGGCGCCCCCGGTCCTCGGAGGATTCAGCTTCCGTCCAGCGCGGCGCCCTCGCTTCTCATCGCAGCAATCCCCGTCTCCTTCAGGAACTCGTGAAACGTCTGCCGCGTCACGCCGATGTCCTCGGCCGCTCTCGTGATGTTCCCGCCGTTCCGAGCCAGCGAGGTTCTCACAAGGGTCTTCTTCAGATCGAGAACCACGCGCGCCCTCTCCGACTCGTAGCTCACCGGCAACGTGACCTCGGGACCTGCCGGAACAGCGAGATCGCGCGGGTTCAGGTGCCTGTCGTCCGCGAGCACGCAGGCGCGCTCTATCGTATGCTTGAGCTCTCTGACATTGCCGTCCCAACGCTGGGACTGGAGATAGAGCTCGGCAGCCGGCGACAGCGAGAACCCCCGTCGTGAGCCCTGGACGAACTCGGCCGCGAAGTGCTGTGCGAGCGGGACGATGTCCTCCCGCCGCTCCCTGAGCGGGGGAATGTCGATGTGAAACGTGTTCAGTCTGTAGAAGAGGTCCTTCCGAAAGCGGCCGTTCTCGGCCTCGGATGCCAGATCGTGATTCGTGGCCGCGATGATCCTGATGTCGGCGAAGCGCTCGTGTCGTCCGCCGAGGCGCTTGAAGCGACCCTCGTCGGCCAGCCTCAGGAGCTTCGCCTGCGACACCAGCGGCATGTCGCCTATCTCGTCGAGGAAGAGCGTTCCTCCGTCTGCCGCCTCACAGCTCCCGATCTGCTGGGAGACCGCCCCGGTATAGGCGCCCTTCTCATGTCCGAAGAGCTCGTTCTCAACGATCGTGTCGGGCAGCGACGCGCACTCGACGACGGCAAAGGGGCCCGCGGCACGGGAGCTCCGTCGGTGGATCTCGCGGGCCAGGAGTCCCTTGCCGACGCCCGTCTCCCCGGTGATCAGCACGGACTGGTCGGACGCGGCAATGCGTTCGAGGGTGGAGAACACGCGCTCCATGGTCTCGCTGGCGTAGATGAACTCGCCCCAACGCCTGTCCGCCTCCCTCCTCGATGTTCTCTCACCGATGAGAAGCCGGCGCTGCCTCAGGGCCGCATCGACCACGACCTGTATCTCCCCGGGACGAGCGTCCTTCCTGACGTGGTGAAAGGCCCCCAGTTCCTGTGATCGGAGCTCGTCCTCCATCGACTCCGACTCGGTCCACATGATGACCGGCAGGAAGGGATACTCGGCGAGCAGTTCGGTCAGGATCTCGAAGCCTCGCGGCGCTCCGTCATAATAGAGGTCGAGCAACACCGCGTCGGGCTCTTCGTCGGCGCAGGCATCGAGTACGCGGTCGAAGTCCGACACGCACGCCACGTCGAACTCGCCGGATAGGATGGCCTCTGCCGTCTCCAGAAATGGGATGCTGTCATCAACAAGCAGAAGCCTCATGCGCCTGTCATAGTTCCGGCTCATGGTCGTCTCCAGTGTACGTGCTTCTCCAGTGGGGTATCTCGACGAGCACGGTCGTGCCGGCTCCCGAGGTGCTCTCGACGCTCATCTCTCCCCCGAGCTCCCTCAGAACCCGCCGCGAGTAAGGCAGACCGAACCCCCCTCGCGAGGCGTCGGCGGCTTCCTCGAAGACCGATTCGACATCGGCGGCGCTCATGCCGCGACCGGTGTCTCTGACCGCGACGACGCACCGTTCCCCGTCGCTTCGCGCGGTGATCTCGAGGCTCTTCGAACGCGCGCCTTCCATGGCCCTCACCGCATTGGCGAGGAGGTTCTCGAGGATGGTGAAGAGAACATAGCGCGTGCCTCTAACGGCGTCGGCCGTCGCGGGGACATCCGAGTCGAGCGTCAGGCTCACAGCGTTCGATGCCAGAAACTCCTGCCGCAGCGTGAGAACATCGTCGAGGACGGAGTTCAGGGAGCATCCCGGGTTCGCAAGGACCGCGGCGCAGACGGCTTCTGCAGAATCGACAAGTTCCTGACGTCCATCCCTGATCTCCGCTACCAGTTGAGCAAACTGCTCCTTCTCGGACGCCGGATCTTCGAGCACGGCCTTCAGGGCGTGATCGATTCGCGCGGCCGCCGACTCCATCGAGTTGAGCGACTCAGTCATGAACCCCAGGTCGCGTCCGAGGGCGGCGAGCTGTGAAACCTCGGGAGCGACCGACTCCCGGAACATCGTCGCGCCTTTCTCGAGCACGCTCTTCATGGCCTCGTACCGCTTCTGCTCCCCGCGCGCTTCCAGCATCTCGCGCGCGAGATAGGCCAGCTGCGTGATGTTCTTCCGCGCGTCGTCGCTGACGCGGTCTCCGGGGCGCGCGTCGAAGTCGCCCTGTCCCCCGTGACGGAACCCCATGATCCGGCGTCCGAGCTCTTCGATCGGCGTTCCAGGAGAGAGCGCTGCGTACGCGGCCCGGCGCCGCCCGGCGGTCACGGCGAGCGTTCCGAGCGGAACGGCGCCTCCGACGAAGAGGAGTCCGTAGAACGGCGGTCTCCCGAGGACCCCTGCGACAACGACCCCAAGTGCCAGGGCCGCGATGCCGCCGACAGCGACGTCTCTTCTGTCGCCGGAACGCGCCAGCGCGTACCGCGTCGTCATCCAGACGCCTGCTGCGAACAGAGCCGCCGCCCAGAGAAACGCGCGGCTTCGCCTGACAGGAAGGGTGCTGTTCTCTCGAAGCAGCTCGTTGAGTCTGCGGACATCCTCCCTCGCGCCGAGGATGGCGGCGG
>WJMD01000014.1 GCA_014728125.1 Candidatus Effluviviaceae Genus V sp. | reverse complement strand
TCACCGACCTCCCCCTTCTGCTGTTCACGGCTGTTCAGTGCCGCTACGCCTTCTCGAGTACGGTCTTTCCGTCCTTCACGTCGACCCGCACCGCGTCCCCGTCCTGAAAGTCGCCCTCGAGGATCGCGACGGCCAGCGGGTTCT
Organism: Candidatus Effluviviaceae Genus V sp.; assembly: GCA_014728125.1. Taxonomy (NCBI): domain Bacteria; phylum Candidatus Effluviviacota; family Candidatus Effluviviaceae; species Candidatus Effluviviaceae Genus V sp. The sequence continues at coordinate 71,706 of WJMD01000014.1, read as the reverse complement.
GGATCTCGCGCTGGATGGCCCTTTTCAGAGGCCTCGCCCCGTAGACCGGGTCGAAGCCCTCCCTGGCGATCATCTCCTTCGCTTCGTCAGACAGCTCGAGCGACATGTTCCGGTCCTCGAGCATGGTCCGGAGACGCTCGAGCTGGATGTCGACGATCTCCTTGATCTCCTCGAGCGTGAGCGAGTTGAAGATGACGATCTCGTCGACGCGATTGAGGAACTCCGGACGGAACTGGCTGCGGAGCGCCTCCATGACGCGCTTCCGCATCGCCTCATCGTCCTTCCCTCCGAGCTCCTCGATCCACTGACTCCCGACGTTCGAGGTCATGATGACGATCGTGTTGGTGAAATCGACCGTCCTCCCCTGCCCGTCGGTCAGCCGGCCGTCGTCGAGGATCTGCAGGAGCACGTTGAAGACCTCCGGATGCGCCTTCTCGATCTCGTCCATCAGAACAACGGAATACGGACGGCGCCGTACGGCCTCCGTCAGATAACCGCCCTCCTCGTAGCCGACGTAGCCGGGGGGAGCTCCGATGAGCCGTGCCACCGCGTGCTTCTCCATGAACTCCGACATGTCGACGCGGACCATCGCGTCCTCGTCGTCGAAGAGGAACTCGGCCAGTGCGCGACCGAGCTCGGTCTTTCCGACACCGGTCGGTCCCATGAAGATGAACGAGCCGATGGGGCGCCTCGGGTCCTGAAGCCCTGCCCGGGCCCGCCTGACGGAGTCCGAGACGAGACGGATGGCGTCGTCCTGACCGACCACGCGGTCGTGCAGGCGGTCCTCCATCTGCAGGAGCTTCTCGCGCTCACCCTCCAGCATGCGGGAGACCGGAATGCCGGTCCACGACGAGACGACGGTCGCTATGTCGTCCTCGTCGACCTCCTCCTTGAGCATCTGCCGGTCCTTCTGGATCTCCGCGAGACGCTCGTTCTCCTCGACGAGCTCCTTCTCGAGCTCCGTCAGCCTCCCGTACCGGAGCTCCGCTGCCCGATTCAGGTCTCCCTGCCGCTCGGCGCGCTCGTACTCGGCCTTGACGTTCTCGATCTCCGCCTTCGTGTCCCGGATCGAGTGGATGGCCTCCTTCTCGTTCTCCCAGTGGACCTTCATCTCCGCGGTCTGTTCCTTGAGGTCCGCGAGCTCGGCCTCGAGACGTTCGAGCCGCTCCTTCGACGCCTCGTCCTTCTCCTTCTTGAGGGCCTGTCGCTCGATCTCGAGCTGCGTGATCCGCCGTTCGATGCTGTCGAGCTCCTGCGGCATCGAGTCGATCTCGATGCGGAGCCTCGACGCGGCCTCGTCGACGAGATCGATGGCCTTGTCGGGAAGGAACCGGTCCGTGATGTAGCGATGCGAGAGCGTCGCGGCCGCCACGAGCGCCGTGTCCTTGATTCGCACACCGTGGTGGACCTCGTAGCGCTCCTTCAGGCCTCTCAGAATGGCGATCGTGTCCTCGACCGACGGCTCCCCCACATAAACCGGCTGGAAGCGTCTCTCCAGCGCGGCGTCCTTCTCAATGTGCTTCCGGTACTCGTCGAGCGTCGTCGCTCCGACCGCGTGGAGCGTCCCGCGCGCGAGCGCGGGCTTGAGCATATTCGACGCGTCGACAGCACCCTCGGCCGCGCCGGCGCCGACGAGCGTGTGCATCTCGTCGATGAAGAGGATGATCTCGCCCTCCGACTCCTCGATCTCACGAAGGACGGCTTTCAGGCGGTCCTCAAACTCGCCGCGGAATTTCGAGCCCGCGATGAGGGCGCCCATGTCGAGAGCGTTGATCCGCTTGTTCTTGAGGCTCTCCGGCACGTCACCCTCGATGACGCGCTGAGCAAGTCCCTCGGCGATGGCCGTCTTCCCGACGCCCGGCTCGCCGATAAGCACGGGGTTGTTCTTCGTCCGGCGCGACAGCACCTGGACGACGCGTCGGATCTCCTCGTCGCGCCCGATGACCGGGTCGAGCTTCCCCGCGCGGGCAAGGTCCGTGAGATCGCGGGAGTACCTGGCGAGGGCCTGGTACTTCTCCTCGGGACTCTGGTCGGTGACGCGCTGGCTGCCGCGGATGGCCTTCAGAACCTGGAAGATGTTCTCGCGCGTTGCACCCGCCTCGCGGAGCATGGCGCCGGCCGTCGACTCCTTCTCTTCCGAGACGGCGATCAGGAGATGCTCCGTGCTGACGTACTCGTCCTTGAGCTGCCGCGATTCGGTCCACGCCGCGCCGAGCACGTTCTGAAGAAGTGTCGAGGCGTACGTCTGACCGGCCGAGCCGTAGACCTCCGGCAGCTTCTCGACCTCGGAGGAGATCCTCGTCCGCAGCGACGACACGTCGACGCCGAGCTTCTGGAGGATGGGGACCACCACGCCCTCCTGCTGCTCCAGCAGCGCGTGCATCAGATGCAGCGGCGTGATCTCCTGGTGGTTCCTCTCCATGGCCAGGGACTGGGCGGACTGGACCGCCTCCTGCGCCTTCAGTGTGAATCGATCCAATCTCATCTCGCTCATCTACCTCCTACGCTCTTCGGGTAGCGCAGGGCGCCCGCGTGAACCCACCGGGCGCCTCACGGTGTGTTCTCCATGTTGCACTCCTTTGGATGCAGAAGGGACCGGTGCGTCCCGAAGCAACCATAGGGGGTTGACGGAGCCGCGCCCCTTCCTCTACGGCGTGTCGCGCTCCGACCCCGTGCCGGTGCGACCACCGCCCTCGATCGCGGACCGGACCCGAGAAAGGTCACGGCGGGCGCCCGGGAAACCGGGGGCCAGCCTGAGGACCTCGAGGAGGTGCTCCTCACTTCGTTCGAGCTGCCCGGTCGCCTCCATGAGGAGCGCGACGTTGTAGTGGATGTGGGGATCCGTCGGGTTCAGTCGGAGCGCGTCCATCATGTGCCGTCCGGCCTCCGCGAACTCCCCGCGGCGCGCCAGCGCAACACCGAGATCGATGTGGGCCTGCCAGAGTGAGGGCTTCTCCTCGATGGCGGCTCTGTACTCCCGGACGGCGGTCGCCAGCTCACCGGTCGCCGCATGGCTCATCGCGCGGTTGTAGTGCCATATGCCGCGATCGGCCCGATACGGAACGAAGCGGATCGAGGCGAGAACGAGAAGCCCCGCGAAGACAGCTCCCCACAACGAGATCGCCCGCCACGCCCTGCTCCTCACGCGCCCGACGATCCACTCGACGCCGGCCGCACCGAGGAGAACGAGGAACGGGACCGCCGGCACGCGGTAGCGGCTGGCGGCGAAGAACGGCAGGATCGAGACGAACCACGCCGCGAGCAGCAGGGCGATGAGGACCGCGACCTCAAGGCCCTCGTCCGTCCGGATAGACGCATCCTCCGCTGCGTCCTCCCCCTGCGTACCCCCGCTCCGACGGTGACGCGAGCGGAGCTCCGCCAGGACGATTCCGCAGCCGAGCAGCCCAAGGGCCGCCAGAAACGGAAACCCGACGGGGATGGCCGAGAGGACCGACGAGTCCTTCCTCTCGAGCTCGACGACAGTATTGTGGCTGACCTCGAAGGGTCCCCAGAAGAGCAGGGCCTTGATCCCCGTCAGCCGAAGAGCCTCGCCCGGGTTCTCAAGAACGAATCTGAGCGCGCGGCGGGTCATGAGGTTCGACGCCTCAGCGTGGGTCAGCGGGCGGCCGACCTGCTCCTCCAGGGCGTCGACGACGGCCGGATAGTCAAAGCACGTTCCGAACTCGCCGATGCCCGGCAGGTCGCCGTCGCACAAGCCGTTGGCCTCCGGGTTGTTGCCCATGAGGAGGTTGACGCCCGTGTTGGAGGTCACCGGCACGAACTCACCCGACGCGACGGCGTTCCGTATCGTGACGGGAGCCATCACGAGCACGGTCCCCGCGACCAGGGCCAGGAACGCCGCGCCGAGCCCGCGACGCGCGCCGCGGCGTCCGAGCCGGAACATCCAGAGTCCCGCGGCCGGAACAAGCAGGAGGGCGTTCGGACGCGTGATGACCGCGGCGCCCAGGACGAGTCCGGCTACGAACGCCTTCCGCGCGGACACTCCCCGAACCTGGTCCGACATGAGCAGCGCGAAGAACAGAAGAAGCGGAATCAGGAGCGCCGGGGCCTGGAACTCCCCCTCGAAGTAGATGAACGACCAGTTGACCGCCATGAGGAAGGCGGCGGTGAGTCCCGCGACCGTTCCGAACCAGCGTCGACAGAGGACGAAGGCGAGCCACGCGCTCAGGAGCCCGAGCGCCGCCTGCACGACCCGCGGGGCGAGATAGCCGCCGCCGGTGGCGCGGAAGATGAGTGCGAGGAAGAAGGGATAGCCGGGCGGACGAAGATACGGGGAGTCGTGGATCTCAGGGTCCGGCTCGTTCGGAGGGCGGGTCCAGCTGCCGAAGGCGAGGCCGCGCGCCCAGTAGTCGTGGTACTCGGCGTCGCTGAAAGGCTCCGTGAACTCGGGGGAGCGGCGATGCTCATTGATGTAGGCCCAGCGGAGCACGCCGCCGAGACACAGCGCGGCGACGAGGATGATGAGCACGGTGCGCGATGCGCCGCCGGCAGGACCGGCCGCGCCGCGCCGGAGCCCCGGGTCCCTCTCGGGTGATCGTCTGCGGTGTGCCGCGAACATGGCGGGAGCATAGCAGTCCCGAGCCGAAAAGAGAACCCCCGCCCCGGCCTCACCGCACAGACCGCCCCACAGCCGTGGCCTCTGGGCGGGGGTCGTCTCATTATGATGCGCGCGGCGGGGGGTGGTCGCACCCACATCTTGACCGCCGGGGGGGTCTGGGCTAGAATGGCGTGGTGCGGGCGGTCGACGGCATCGGCCCGTTCCGCCGGACGAAAGCGAACGTGGCGGTGTAGCTCAGTTGGTTAGAGCAGCGGAATCATAATCCGCGTGTCCGGGGTTCGAATCCCTGCACCGCTACCAGATCCGGCCCTCCTGCTGCCGAGCGGAGGGCCGTCTTCTTGTTGAGGACTTGGTGCGGCGCGGCCGACCGGGAACGGCCGTTCTCGTGAAGGGCAGCCTCCCGTCATGGATGAGATCGTCGAGAAGGTCCTGTGGACCTGCAGACGCTACCGTCTGATCTCCGAGCGCGACACCGTGCTTGCCGCCGTCTCCGGCGGCGCCGACTCGGTGGCGATGCTTCGCATCCTGCTGGAGCTCCGCGAGACGCTGGGCATCCGTGTGAAGGCGGCCCATCTGGACCACAGGTTCCGGGGCGAGGAGTCACGCGACGACGCCCGCTTCGTCCGAGACCTCTGCGACGAGCTCGACGTCCCCTGCTTCACGGAGGAGGTCAACGTCCCGCGGTTCGTCATGGCGCACGGCTACTCGAAGCAGGAGGCCGCGCGAATGCTCCGCTACCAGTATCTCGTCAAGGTCATGAAGCTCGAGTACTGTCAGCGCATCGCGACCGGCCACACGGCGGACGACCAGGCCGAGACCGTGCTCATGCGCCTGCTCAGGGGCTCGGGGCCCGACGGTCTCTCCGGCATCCCTCACCGGGGCGAGGGCGGTATGGTCATCCGCCCCCTCCTGGACGTCCGGCGGGAGGAGGTCGAAGCCTGGCTTGGAGGACGCGGTGCCGCCTGGCGCACCGATTCATCGAACCTGACCTCCGACTACACGCGGAACCGCATCCGACTCGAGCTCATGCCAGTCCTCGAGGAGTACAACCCCTCCATCCGCGACGCGCTGGTGCGCACGGGCGCCATCATGACCGACGTCGCCGCCCATCTTGAACGCGCCACGGATGAGGCCCTTCCCTCGGTCATTCAGTCGACGCGACGGGGCCTCTTCGCCCTTGATTCGGCACAACTCGCCCACTACGATGAGGCACTGCAGAGGAGCCTGTTTCGGAGGGTCTTCGCGTCCCTGCGCCCCGATCTGGCACCGCTTGCGTCCCGCCACGTGGACAACTTGCTCGAGCTTCTGAGAAGGGACGATGTCGGGGCATCGGTCGAGCTTCCGGGCGGCGCCCGCGCCAGATTGGAGCACGGGCGTCTTGTGGTCTCAGAGGGCGACGGACCGCCGACCTTCGCCGAGGCGCGGCTGGACGTCCCCGGCTCTGTCGAGTTTCCGGAGGCGCGTCTCAGAATCACGGCGGATGTCGCTCCGCATGGAGCGAGCGCGATCGACGCGTCCGATCCGGGAGAGGGTGTCACGGTCTTCGACCTCGACGCCGTCGAGCTCCCGCTGTCCGTCCGGCCGAGGCGTCCGGGCGACCGCATCCGGCCGTTCGGCATGGACGGCACGAAGAGCCTCAAGGAACTCATGATCGACGAGAAGATCCCGTTCGGTCTGCGGGACGCACTGCCGATCGTCTGCGATGCTGCCGGCGACCTCTGCTGGGTCGTCGGTGTGAGGCGAAGCGCGGCGGCGCCTGTGACAGAGGCGACGCGGCGCGTGCTCAGGGTCACGGCGGAGAAACTCGATGGAGCAGAAGAGGTTCGGAAGCGTCCTTCTCTCTGAGAAGCAGATACGCGAGCGCGTCGAGGAGCTGGGTCGCGTCATCACGGAGGACTACGCCGACGATCCGCCGATCCTGGTGAACGTCCTCAAGGGCGGCTTCGTGTTCCTCGCCGACCTGGTCCGCGCCATCGACCTCCCCGTCGAGGTCGACTTCATGGAGGTCTCGAGCTACGGGGACGGAATGACGAGCTCCGGGGTCGTCAGGATCCTGGAGGACCTCTCGGAGTCGGTCGAGGGACGCCACGTCATCATCGTGGAGGACATCGTCGACACAGGACGCACGCTGGGCTACCTGATCGAGAACCTCGAGACGCGCCACCCGAAGAGCGTGAAGATCTGCACGCTGCTCGATCGCCGGGGGCGACGCGAGGTCGAGCTCGACCTCGACTACGTCGGGTTCGTCGTGCCGGACCGCTTCGTCGTCGGTTACGGCCTCGACCTCGCGCAGAAGTACAGGAACCTGCCCCACATCGCCGTCGTCGAGGACGAGGAGGTCCCTTAGACAGCACCGCGGCCGCGCCGCGGGGAGCCGGTTGAATGACAGAACGAAGACCCCCAGAGACACCGCGCGGCAACAACCGCCGCGACGACGAAGAGCGCCGAAGGCGCGGCGACGAGCTGCACAAGAAGCTCGTTCCCCCGCCGCGGTCGCGCAACCCGCTGATCGCCTGGATCATCTTCATCTTCCTGGCCATCATGGCATACCAGCTCTACATGTCCTCCAGACCGCAGGAGGTCGAGCTGGTCTACAGCCAGCTGGCGAAGGAGATCGAGGCGGGCAACATCGCCTCGGTGTCCGTCGAGGGCAGGAAGGTCACCGGCGAGCTCAAGACCGCCTCCGTCGCCGTCAGGGAAGGCAACGAGGTCCAGTTCACGCGCTTCTACACGTGGCTGCTCTTCGAGGACCCCGACTTCATCGACGAGGTCGTCGAAACCAATCCGAACGTCGAGCTCGTCGGCGAGCCGCCCGCCACCAACTGGGGCGGCGTCCTCTTCTCCGTTCTGCCCCTGCTGGTCATCGTGGCGTTCTGGATCTTCATCATGCGGTCGATGCGCGGCGGCGGCGGGCCCGGCAAGGCGTTCAGCTTCGGGAAGAGCGGCGCCAGGCTCCTGACCGAGGACCGGCCGAAGGTGACGTTCGAGGACGTCGCCGGCCTGCCCGAAGCCAAGATGGAGCTCCAGGAGATCGTGGAGTTCCTCAAGGAGCCGAGGAAGTTCCAGCGCCTGGGCGGCAAGATACCGAAAGGCGCGCTGCTCGTGGGCCCGCCCGGAACGGGCAAAACACTGCTCGCGAGAGCGGTGGCCGGCGAGGCCGAGGTGCCGTTCCTGTCGATCAGCGGCTCCGACTTCGTCGAGATGTTCGTCGGCGTCGGAGCGGCCCGCGTCCGCGATCTCTTCGAGCAGGGCAAGGCGAACGCCCCGTGCATCATCTTCATCGACGAGATGGACGCCGTCGGCAGGATGCGCGGCGCCGGTCTCGGCGGCGGACACGACGAGCGGGAGCAGACGCTCAATCAGCTGCTTGTCGAAATGGACGGCTTCGAGTCGAACGAGGGGGTCATCCTCCTGGCCGCAACCAACCGTCCCGACGTGCTCGATCCCGCTCTTCTCAGGCCCGGGCGGTTCGACCGGCAGATCGTCGTCGACCGTCCCGACCTCCAGGGCCGCGAGGGCATCCTGAAGGTCGCGGCGCGCGAGGTCGAGGTCGCCGACGGCGTCGACTTCACCGTGCTCGCGCGAGGCACGCCGGGCCTCTCCGGCGCCGACCTGGCCAACCTCGTCAACGAGGCCGCCCTCCTCGCCGCGAGGGCCGGGCACAAGGCCGTCGAGATGGAGGACTTCGAGGAGGCGAAGGACAAGATCATGCTCGGCATGGAGCGCAAGAGCGTGATCCTGACCGACGAGGAGGTCCGCACGACGGCATACCACGAGGCGGGACACGCCCTTGTCTCGTGGCTGATCCCCGGAACCGACCCGATCCACAAGGTCACAATCATCCCGCGCGGACACGCCCTCGGCGTCACCTACTTCCTCCCGACGGACGAGCGGCACAACTACGCCCGCCAGTACTGGCTCGATACCCTGGCGCACGCTCTCGGCGGCCGGGCCGCCGAGGAGCTGGCCCTCGGTGAGATCACGACCGGCTCGGCGCAGGACATCGACTACGCCACCGAGCTGGCCAGACGGATGGTCTGTGAGTGGGGTATGAGCGACCGACTCGGACCCGTGACGTTCGGCAAGGAGGACCGCCAGATCTTCCTCGGCCGCGAGATGGGACGCTCGAAGGAGTACAGCGAGGCGACCGCGGTCCTCATCGACGAGGAGGTGCGCGGTATCGTCGACTCGGCGCTCGAACGCGCCCGTACGCTTCTCTCCGAGAACAACGACAAGCTCCATATGCTGGCCAAGGCGCTGCTCGACCGCGAGACGATGACGGGCAGCGAGGTCGACGAGCTTCTCGGAGCCGTCGGCGTGACCGACGAGCGGGTCGGAGGACAGGAAGGCGACACATCCGGGGACGAGGAAGCCTCGACGCGCGGGGCTGCCGGCGACGGAACGCCCCCCGGAGGAGGTTCGTAGACAGCGCGAGGATCGGCCGGGGACCATGGCTGACGTTCTCTCACCCAGGATCATCCTGATCGAGACCCTCGAGGACGCGGCGCGCGAGATGCGCGCCATCGACGTCTCCGAGGGCGGCATCGACGCGATGACGCCCAAGGGCCGGTACCTGGCCGTCAAGGTCGCGGGGGCCTGTGTCCCGGCGGCTCACATCATCAAGCAGCAGATGCTCTCGATCGGCGGCGAGGCTGCCGTCGCCCGGGACGTTCTGACACACGGCGTCGACAGCACCGATATCATCATCTTCGGGACCTTCGCCCAGCTCAGGCTCCTGTCCGAGAAGCTGTCCTGGCAGCCGTTCGATCTCCCCCGCCTCGGAGAGCGCATCGCGGCCCTTCTCGACGCCGTGGCGGGAGGCGGCGGCTGTACGGTTCGCGCCGGCCGGTTCGAGCTCGACCTGGGCGACCACGTGCACGTTATGGGCATTCTGAACGTGACGCCCGACTCCTTCTCCGACGGAGGCAGCTATCCCACCCCCACGGCGGCCGTCGACCGGGCCCTCGAAATGGTGGACGAGGGTGCGGACATCATCGACATCGGCGGCCTCTCGACCCGGCCGGGGTCGAGTCCCTGCACCGAACCGGAGGAGCTCGACCGGATCGTCCCGGTCGTCGAGCGCCTGGCGGACCGGTGGCAGGGACCGATCTCGGTCGACACGTTCCGCGCACCCGTAGCGAAGGCCTGCCTCGATGAGGGCGCCGTCATCATCAACGACGTCACGGCACTCAGAGGTGATGACGCGATGGCCGACACGGTGGCCTCGGCCGGCGCCGCGTGCGTTCTCATGCACATGCGGGGCGACCCGGAGACCATGCAGCACGACCCGTCGTACGACGATCTTGTCGGCGAGGTCACCGGCGTGCTCGACGGCGCCGTCCGAAGGGCGTGTGATGCCGGTGTCGGCCCCGGCCAGATCATCGTTGACCCGGGGCTGGGCTTCGGGAAGACTACGGAGGACAACCTCGAGCTGCTGCGGAGGCTGCCGGAGCTCGCCTCGCTCGGGAGGCCGGTGCTCGTTGGTCCCTCACGGAAGGGCTTCATCGGCCGGGTGCTCGACCTGCCGGTCGAGGACCGCATCGAGGGGACCCTCGCTACGTGCGCCTACGCGGTCGCCCAGGGCGCCCGCATCGTCCGGGTACACGACGTGCGCCCGGCCGTCAGGACCGTGAGCATGGTCGATGCCTGCCTCGTCTCGGGGCGGCGGGAGGAGCGCATGCCATGACAGGATGGCGGATCCTCATCGACATCATCGACGTCTCCATCATGGCGTTCATCGTCTATCAGCTTCTGCTGCTCATGCGGGGCCGGCGGGCGATGCAGATGCTCATCTCGCTCATCGTCATCGTCGTCATCGGTTTCGTCGCCCGATGGCTTCAGCTCGACGCTCTGAACTGGCTGATGTCCGGCCTCCGCGGCGTCTGGGCGATCATCTTCGTCATCCTCTTCCAGCAGGAGCTCCGGCGGTTGCTGGGACAGGTCGGTCAGAGCCGGCTCTTCAGGCCGTTCGTCAAGGTCGAGGAGCACGAGGCCATCGAGGCTGTCGTGACGGCGGCGAAGACGCTCGCACAGAAGAAGACGGGGGCGCTCGTCGTCATCGAGCGTTCGGCGAGGCTCACCAACTACTACCAGACCGGGGTCCTGCTGGGCTCTCCCGTCGTCTCGTCGCTGATCGTCTCGATCTTCACGCCGCTGACGCCGCTTCACGACGGGGCGGTCATCATCAACGCTGACAGGATCATCGCGGCACGGTGCACGCTGCCGCTCTCGCAGAACCCGTACTTCGTGCACACGCTGGGGACGCGTCACCGCGCCGCAGTCGGCCTGACGGAGGAGACGGACGCCGTCGTCGTCGTCGTCTCCGAGGAGACCGGACAGATCTCGCTGGCCCTCGCCGGGCAGATCTCCAGGGGGTTGACGCCGCAGGCGCTGAGGGAGCGACTGGAGCAGCTTCTGAGGCCCGAGACAACCGAGACCACCGGAAGCTAGGAGCACAGATGTACCGCCACCAACGAACGAACATGATCATCGCGTGGGTGCTGGGGGCCGTGGCGTTCACGGTCTACATGATGACGACATGCCCGGTCGTCTCGTTCTGGGACAACGGCGAGTTCGTCGCGGTCGGCGCGATCCTGGGCGTCGGCCACCCGCCGGGCTCTCCCATCTACACGCTGATCTCGAGGCTCTTCTCCCTCCTGCCCTTCCCGAACGTCGTGCAGGCGGTCAACTTCACGTCGATCGTCGCCGCGACGCTGGCGATCGTCTTCTTCTACCTCGCGCTCGTGAAGATGAGGAAGCGCTGGGAGGGCCGCATCGAGTCCTTCGAGGAGGGCCTGCCCACCTACGTCACCGGCATTACGGCGTGCCTCTTCATGGCCTTCTCGTTCAGTTTCTGGGAGAACGCCCTCGAGGCCGAGGTCTACGCGACCAACATCTTCATCATGGCGGTCACCCTGTGGATGGTGCTCAAGTGGTCTGAACTCAGGGAAACGCCGAGGGACCGACGACTCCTCTTCCTGATCATCTACCTGCTGGCGCTCGGCGTCGGCGTTCACATGGGGTGCCTGCTCTGGGCACCGGCCTTCCTTGTCTTCATCATTCTCTTCGAGACGCGCTACATCGGTCTCTTCCTGCTCGCCCTTCCGTTCGGGATGACGTTCTTCCTGCTGTCGAAGGGCGTCATGTGGGGGGCGTACGGCATCGGTCTCCTGTGGCTTCTGACCACGCTCTACTACGCGGTGCCGGCGATGTGGCACGACGCCGGCGCGCGACCCGGACGCGGCGAGCGCAGGCGTATGAAGAAGCAGGGAAAGAAGAGCGTCGCGGCGGCGCACCCTGCGGCCATGATGCCGCCCGCCATGCTCTGGACCCTCGTGGTCATCGAGCTCGTGGCGCTGATCGCCAGCGGAACGAACAACGGCGGACTCGCCGTCGGGTGGTTCCTGCTGTCGCTCATCATCTCGGCGGGGGCCGTGGTTCTCTACGCTTACCTGATCCGCACCGAGCACATCGACCGTCCCGAGATACCGGCGCGGATGGTCTTCGGGGCGGTCGTGCTGGGGCTTCTCGCCCTCTCGGTGCACGCTTATCTCCTGATCCGCGCGAGGCTCAATCCGCCGATCAACGAGTCGAATCCGCACACCTGGAAGCTCGTCTTCGACGTCATGCGGCGGAAGCAGTACGAGCCGATGCACTTCTTCCCGAGACGTACGCCGTTCTCGAATCAGTTCCGCATCCTCTGGTCGTACCTGGCCCCGCAGTTCACTGTGTGGCCGCTCCTCCTCGCGGTCTGGGGCGCCATCGTGCATGCCAGGCGCGACAGGCGCACCTTCGTGATGATGGCCATCGCGTTCGCCGCGGCGTCGGTCGGGCTCCTCCTCTACCTGAACATCTCGGCCAATGAGGTGCGGTCGCGTGAGTACTTCTGGGTCCCGATGTACGTCGGACTGGCGCTCTGGATGGGCATCGGCAGCGGCCAGATCGTCAGATGGGCGAAGAAGCTGGGCAAGGCGGGACTCTACGCGGCAGCCGGAGCGCTCATTCTCATCTCGCTCTGGCCGCTCCAGCATCACTACTTCGAGCAGGACCGGAGCGACAACTACGTGGCGCACTACTACGCATGGAACCTGCTCAGCTTCCTCGAGGAGGACGCGATCCTCATTACCAACGGGGACAACGATACGTTCCCGCTCTGGTATCTCCAGGAGGTTGAGGGCGTGAGGAAAGACGTCGAGATCGTCAACCTGTCGCTCGTGCAGATCAACTGGTACGTACGCCAGCTCAAGGAGCGAGGGCTCCCGCTCAGCTTCACCTACGAGCAGATCGACGAGATGCATCCCTACTGGGCCCGCGACCCCGACACGGGACAGCTTCGACTTGTCACGCTCAGGGACATCACGATCCACGACCTCATTCGGGAAAACAACTTGGAGCGGCCGGTCTACTTCGCCGTGACGGTCGACAACTTCATGGGCTACGACGACCACCTCGAACTCGAGGGGATGGTCTTTCAGCTTGTCCGGTCCGAAGGCCGCTACCAGATCGACGTGGAGAAGACCCGCGAGAACTGCTTTGAGAACTACCGGTACGACAGCATCGTCGACAAGGACGACAATTGGCGCGTCATCGACGAGGTCTACAAGAATCAGACCTACCGGCGGCTTATCACGAACTACGCCGCGGGGTTCTCACGCCTCGCCTTCCACGAGATGCAGAACCCGCCGCCCGACATCGAGGAGGCCGTCAAGCTCTACGAGATCGCCCTCAAGTTCGCGCCGACCTACGGTCCCGCGCTGAACGGCCTTATCGCCATCTACGCCGTCCGGCTCTATCAGCCGGAGAGGGCGATGCCGCTGGCCGACAGGCTGCTCGAGGCTCAGCCGGAGAACACGGAGTCGTGGGTACGCCACGGCGGCGTCTACCTCATGGTGGCCGAGGACCTGAAGCGTGCCGGACGCATGGAGGAGGCCCGACCGAACTACCGGACCGCGCTCGAGTCCTACGAGGAAGCGCTCCGGCGCGAGCCCGAACGAAGCGAGATCTACCCGGCGGTCCTGACGATCTACGAGGAGCTCGGGATGCAGGACCGGGTCGACTGGCTGCTCGGGCTGTGGCAGCGATACGATCCCGAGGGACTCGAGAGAGCGATGGGAAGCGCCGCTCCCGACAGAGGAGAGCAGGGCTAGGACGGGAGCGTCGGGGGAATCAGAAGGGGCCCGCCGGACGGCGGACCCCTTCCTCGTTCCGGCCTCGTGCGCGCGGTTCAGGCGCCCTTGACGATGACCGAGGCGGCGCCGCGTTCGGCCGTCAGGTACCTCCGGGCGACGTCGGCGACGCAGTCGGACGTCACCCCGCGCAGCAGGTCGGCGGTCCTGAAGACGCGCTCGTAGCCCGTACCGAGGATCTCGGCCATCGAGCACGCAACCGCTCTCGCCGCCCCCCGCTGGAGCGCGATCTCGTACGCGCCCGCAGCCGACCGTCGCGCCCTCCCGAGATCCGCGGTGTCCATTCCGCCGGCGGCCAGACCGTCGAATGTCTCGATGAGGGCCTCGCGCACCTTCTCCTCGCTGCCCGGCTGCGACGTCGCGTGGGCGACAACGATCGACGCCCTTCCGAACTGAAAGACGTTCGCCCCAACGGAATAGGCATGCGGCGGGCGTTCCCTGAGTCTCCTCCAGAGCGGCCCGCCCATCATGCCGAGGCCGCGTGCCGCGACCCTCGCCGCAACGGCCTCGTCGGTCCCCGCCGCCGGCCCCTTGAACGCGACAAGCACCGTGGACTGGCGGGAGTCGGGCGTCTCGATGACCGTCCGCCCATCGGGACGGGTCTCCGGCGGGGGCACCTCGGGTGCCGGGGACGCATCGGACACGTTCTCTGCCACCGCCGCGACTTCCCCAGGCGGGAGGTCGCCGGCCCCGCACACGACCATCCGCGCCCCCCCGTAGCGGTCCGCGTGCCACTCCGCGAGGTTCTCGGACGCAAGGCCGGTGACCGTCGTTCTGTCCCCCCGCACGGAGCGTCCGTACGGATGCTCCCCGAACACGAGCGGAAGGACCGCCACGAGGGCGCGGTGCATCGGATCGTCCTCGGACTGGCCGATCTCCGCAAGAACCTCTTCCCGCACGAGCCGCACCTGCGCGGGGTCGAACGCGGGCTCCGATATGACCTCCGACAGGAGCGCCACCGCTCTCTCGAGGCGTGACGACAGGACCGTCAGCCCTACGCCGAACCCATCGCGGTCGACGGCGATTCCCATGCCGCTTCCGAGGCTCTCGATCTCCTGCGCCAGGCGTGCCGCGGGGAGCCGCTTCGTTCCGCGAAGCAGCGCCTTCTGGGTCAGATACGTCAGCCCGCCCGAGCCCCGCGGTTCCTCGCTGTGACCGCCGCGGAACGCGACGGCGACCGATGCGACCGGCACAGCCCGCGATGCACACTCGACGATGACGGCCCCGTTCGGAAGCTCCCTCCTGCGGCAGACCGGGGCCGATGACTCCGCCGCGAGCATCGGTCGCTCGAACCGGGCCGATCGGGTTCGCGCCGCAGGCGGCTCGGCGATGCGGTCCGCCCTCGGGCGAACCGTCCGTCCCGCCGACGGAGGCGACCAGGCACCTTCCGGGGCACCCGTCCCCTCGGGGGCGTACGAGACGACCGTGCCCTCCCCCTCGCACAGGTAGGACTCCGCCGCGCGCCGCACGTCGACCGCCGTCACTGACGCCAGGCGGTCGACGTACTGCTCCGCCAGTTCGAAGTCGCCCAGTGTCTCGTAGTACCCGAGCGTCCGGGCGATCGAATCAGACGTCTCGTGCTCCAGCGCATATGCCGACTCGAGTCTTCTGACGCCCTTCTCCATCTCTTCCTCGCTCACACCCGAGCGGGCGACGCGCCGGAACTCCGCCAGCGTCGCCTCGACGACAGCCTTGACGGACTCGGCGCTCGTCACGGCCCGCACGACGTGCAGTCCGCCATCCCGAAGCGAGACCACGCCCGAATCGATGCTCGACACGAGTCCGGCGTCGAGCTGCAGCCTCTGCCTCAGTCTGGAGCTCCGTCCCATCCCGAGCAGGCCGGACAGCACGTCGAGTGCGGGGAGGTCGTCGTGGAGCGCATCGGGAACCCGGTGACCGATGAGGATGTAGGCGCGGTCGAGGCGCCCCGGGTAGCCGTGCCCGCGGACGACCGTGTCGGTGGTCCCAGGAAGAGAGGGGCGCCGCGGCCGGTCGCCGGAGGGAAGCCCCTCGAGGAGCGACGACGCTTCCTCGACGACCCTGTCCGCGTCCACATCCCCGACGACGACCTGGACGAGGTTCGAGCCCCTGTAGTGGCGGGAGAAGTGCGACACGAGATCACGGGGCGTCATGGCCGCCAGCGAGTCCTCGGTCCCGAGTACCGGGCGACGGCACGGATGGTCGGGGAAGGCGTGCTCCATCAGCCGGTGCCACAGGAAGGACTGCGGGTGGCGCTCCGCCCCCCGCGCCTCCTCGATGATCACCGACCGCTCGGCCTCGACGTCTCCGGGAGCGAACTCCGCCTCCGTCACGGCGGAGACCTGCCGCCTGAGCACGTCGCTCCAGGCGCTGCTCGGGACGACCTGGTAGAAGTTCGTCCCGTCGCACCCCGTCTCGCCGTTGAGCTGACCGCCGGCGTCGAGCACCTCGCGAACGAGCCTCCCGCCCGCGCCTCCCGAGCCGCGGCCTCCGAAGAGAAGATGCTCGATGAAGTGCGCGGCGCCGGCCCGTCCCTCCGGATCGTCGACCGATCCCGTTCCGACCCAGAGATTGAGGGTGACGACGGGCGCCGTACGAAGCTCCCGAACGAGCAGTCTGACGCCGTTGGGAAGGACCGTGCGGCGTGTCAGCTTGTCCACGCGTGGACGTCCTTCGAATCCCTGAGTCCCAGGCAGACCTCCGCGAGGAGCGGGGGCATGTTGCCCAGGTCCAGAAGCTCGTTGTGGAAGTCGGCGAGCCTGAAGCGCTCGTCCGACGCCTCCCGACGCCGCCTGATGTCGAGGATGGCCCGCTTCCCCATCGTGTAGCTCATCGGCTGTGTCGGGCTGCCGGCGTATCGCTTGACCTCGGCCACGGCGTGGACCCGCTCGAGACCGGCCTCGTTCACCATGAAGTCGACGCCGTCATCAATCGACATGCCCCGCACGTGGAGGCCGACGTCGACGACCACCCGCGCCGCCCGCCAGAGCGCGTCCTTGAGCTGGAAGATCCTGATGCGTGGGTCCGTGTAGAACCCGGCCTCCCACATCATATCCTCGCAGTAGAGCGCCCACCCCTCACAGAACACGGTGCTCTGGGTCATCCGGCGGAGCTTCCGCCGGCACTGATTCGCCCTGACGAGCTGCAGGTGGTGTCCGGGATACCCCTCATGCACGGCCGTGGCGGGTATCGCCTGAAGGCCGTGGCCTCTGAGCTGGCGCTCCTGCTCCTCGGGTGGAAGCTCCTCGTTCACGGGCGTGACGTAGAACTGCCCGCACTGATTCGTCTCGAACGGTCCCGGAGGCAGGTAGGCCGCGTACGGAATGATCGAACGGATGAACACCGGCGTGTCGACGACCTCGAGTTCCTCGGTCTCCGGGACGCGAACCAGCCCCTCCTTCCTGATGAACTCGCGCGAGCGCTCCATCCAGGAGGCGTAGGTCTCGCGCACCTCGCCCTTCTCCGGATGCTCGTTCTTCAGGCGGTCGATGATCTCCTCCCACGTCCCGTCCGGGTCGATCTCCTGCGCTGCGCGCGCGAGCTCCGACTTCGTCTCCTCGAGCACCTCCCGGCCGATCTCCTCGAGCCCGTCGGCATCGAGGTCGAGCATGTGGTCGTTCCTCAGCATCCACTCGAAGCCCTCACGGCCGAGCGCGAAGTCGGCGTCCGCGTCCTCAGCCAGTTTCGAGAGGTGCGCCGCAGCCCGTTCGAATGACTCGATGGCGTGGCTCGCCGCCGTGTCCAGATCGGACGCGAGCCCCGGGACCTTCTCGGCTATGCCCGGTATCGTGGTTCTGACGAAGGCCGCGCCCCCGTGCGCGATCTCGGCGCCGACCGCGGCGAAGACCCTGGGCGGGTTCTCGATGTTCTCCTCCATGTGGAGGAGAAGAGCCGGCACGGCCTTCAGACGGGACAGGAGACTCCCGGCCCGATCGACGACCGGAGCGAACTCGCGAGAGACGAGCAGATTGCATCCGGAGAGCGCGGTCTGGAGGTACATGGCCGGCCTGCGCACGTGGGGACGGACCTTGTCGTACTCGAAGAGCGCGGAGGCCAGTGTGGCGCCGAGGAGCGCCGCGTCGACGAGCTCATCCCTGCTCATGCCGTCCGAGGGAAGCGTTCTGAGCTCCGAGGCGAGATCCTCGAGATGTCCGCGCTTCTCTGCGATGCCGTCCGTGGAGTAGTCGCCGAACTCCCCGTCCCTCTCGTGGAGCCCGAGGAACGTCGCCCACGTCGGATAGTCCTCCGAGACGGTCTGTATGTAACGGTCGACCAGTCCGTCCAGCGTGCCGGCCATGTCGGCCTCCTGTGGAATGGGGGTGATCGGAATCCCGGGACGTGGTGTGCGGTCCTCCGGGTACGTCGCCCCATCATTGTTCCACAGGCGTGCGGCCCCCTCAAGTCATTCCGGGCCGGTAGATCCCCGCTCCGAGGCCGAGCGTCATGGCGCACTCGGCGACCGATGCTGCGAGCGCGAGCCTCCGCCGCCGGTCGTGGCGACCTCTCGCCAGCGGGCTGCTGACGCTCCTGAGGCGACCGTCCGGCAGTCGGTACGAGAGCACGACGCTCGTGCCCTCCCGGCGCGGAGCTCGGCCCGGCACCGACGGCCCCGTCACGACGCTCACGCTGAGGTCGTCCCGAAGCGACCGGTTGATCCTGGCCAGATCACGGGTCAGCGAGGGCGGCCGTCCGCCGCGTCTCAGGACGCCGAGCGCGTTCCGGCGCGTTTCCATCTGGTGTCGCCTCGCAGGGGGAGTCCGCCGGGGAGCGCTCGGGCCTCCTCACATCCCGTCCTCCGAACCGCGCGCGGGCCTCCCGTCGCCCGCGCCCCGTGCCCCCCGGACCCTCGTGCACCGCATCCTCCACACGAGCATCCGGTGTGCCACCGGGGCTCCGGACCCGGCGCCGCTCCGCGAAAGTCGCCGCGAGACGGACAGTTACAGGGTGTTTCGCCCCTCAACTGAAGCGGGGTGTCACCCGTCGGTGACACCCCGTTGTCCACTGTGTTGGCAGTCCTGTGAGCAGTCGGTCAGCTGCCGCGGATCCGCTTTCGGGCCTCGATCTCGATGCCCAGCTTCCGGAGCAGCGTCGCCATACGCGTCGCGGTGCGCATCCCGCCTCCGGCGCTCCTGTCCATCAACTGGGCCACCCGCGCTGCGTCGGCCCTCGCGACCTCGCCACGCTCGACGGCCTCCAGAGCACGGGATGCCGCGTCGAGCTCGGACCGTCGTCGCTCCAGAGGAGGAGCCGCCTGCAGGCCCACCTCGGCCATCGTCCGTGCGGCGTCCCGCATACCGTTCACCGCCCTCGCGATCGCAGCCTCGTCGAACGACGGCCGCGTGACCTCGTCCATCAGGCCATCGGCCAGAAGCTCCACCTCACGCGAGAGCGTGCTCAGGGCCCTGAGCTTCTCCGCCACGTCGCCCGTTCCCTCATCACGTCCGTCCGAGGACGACGCACTCTGAAGGACGGCGCGCGCCTCAGCGAGCGCCCCGGCAGTGCGGCGGAGGATGTCCTTCTGCGCCGCCGCTCCCTCGCTCAGCTCCTTCATCGAGACGAGGAGCTCGTGCGAGGCGTGCAGCAGACCCGGTGCGGCTTCCTCGGCGCGGTCCGCGAAGGCGCCCTCCAGCTCCACACGCTTCCGAAGCTCGTCAGCCTGCTGCACAAGGCCGACAAGCTCGTTGATCTCGTCATTGAGGGCGCGGAGTTCATCGCTCCTCGGCAGGACCGTCAGGACGCGCGTGTCGCCCTTCTTCGCCGCAAAGCAGGCGCGCGTCAGCGCGTCGATGGCGCGCGCGACGCCGCCGGCCCAGCCGGCCGCTATCGCGACAGCGAAGAGGAGCGTGACTCCCAGCGTGATCAGGATGGCGGTCGGTCGCGCACCGGCGAGGAACATCGCGACCAGGATAGCGTCCTGGATGAGCAGCGTGCTCACGAGGAGGAGCACGATCTTCATCTCGATGCTCAGGCCCGTCCGGTTCACTCCGCTCCCCCCTGCATGACTTCGCGGTCGCCTCCCGCGCCTCCGGAGGACGCGGGCGCGTTCGTCCGCTTTCCCGGACTGCAAGGAATATGCCACAGGCCCGCCGTCCCGGCTCAGTCGCCGGGCCTGTGCTCATCTCCGAGGCAGTAGAGCTCGGGCCTCCGGTCCGCCATGACGTCGTTCTTCGGGGTCACGAACTTGTTCCGCGCCTCCGTGGGGTCGATGTCGGCGACGACCACCTCGTCGCCCTCCTCGTCGGCCCGGACCAGGATCTGTCCTGACGGCGTCACGATCTCCGACATGCCGGTGAAGCGGAGGCGACGGTCGCCGCGCTCCTCCGTGCCCGTCCGGTTGGAGAGGACCGCGAAGACGCGGTTCTCGATGCACCGCGTGACGGTGGCCTCCTGGCAGTAAGGCAGCACGAGGTTTGCCGAGTGACAGAGGATGTCGGCGCCGAGAACGGCCAGCGAGCGCGCCGTTTCGGGGAAGATCCAGTCGAAGCAGATCATCGGCCCCAGTCTCACCCCGCCGATGTCGTGGACCTCCGGGGGCCGGTCGCCCGGCGCGAAGATGTCCTTCTCGTCGGCGAACAGGTGGATCTTCCTGTACACGGCCCTGCCTCCGTCCGGGGAGATGATCAGTGAGGAGTTGTAGAGCTCCCCGTTCGACACCTCCGCGAACCCAACGACCACTGCGGCGGACTGCCTGTCCGCGAGGTCCGACAGTCCGTTGAAGGCGCGCGAGTCCGGCGGCTGGGCCAGCGCCCTCGCCTCCGACTCCGACTCGAAGAGGTACCCCGAGACGGCAAGCTCGGGAAGGACGTAGAGATCGGCGCGCTCCCGGGCGACGAGTTCCTCCATTCGACCGAGATTGTGCTCCATGGCGCCGAACTCGGGACAGAACTGAATCGCAGCGACCTTCATGCTCTCCTCCAGCCAAACCGCCGGTGACACACAATGTACACAAAGTAGCAGGAAGTAACCGCGCGGGCAATGCCCGTGGAACGGGCCGCTCCTCCGCTGACGGACCGTGGCGTAGTTCTTGCATTCGCAGGGCGACAAGCCACAACGGGAACCGGTCCGGTCGCCGACGTCCCCGGACGACCCTGGAGCCCCGTTCGGTGGAACGGATTTTGCTTTCTGAGCCCCGGAATCTTCAGGGTGAAGCCACCAAGAGAGGAACCATGTCGAGACGACTCAACCACAACACCCGGCGCCGCGCCAGCAGGAACCGACAGCGGCGGCGGAAGCTCGACCTCGGGACCGACGTTGAGACCTCGTACTTCTTCATGCTTAACTGCCTGCTTCACTCGAGGGTCAACACCGGCATCGAGTCGAACTCCGAGTTCTACGACGAGGACGTCAACGTCTACCTCGCCCATCTCCTGAACTCACACATCGACCCGAAGCATATCGAGCGCGTTTCGGAGCACGTCGCCACAGACGAAGCGCACCTTCATCAGCTTCTCGAGGAGGCGCACGACGACCGCGACCGGTACACGATCTACAGGGCGACGGCCGATTACCTTCTCATGGGCACCAGCGTCTTCGACATCTTCGAGGACCGGCACCACGCGCACCACCCGGCCCTCGTGATCTCCAAGGCGTTCTATGTGCGCAGGGCCTCGGTCTATTACGGCCTCGCGTCATCCTATGCCACGAAGCTCAACCGCGGACGCTGCGCCATCGCCGCCACGCTCGCCAAACTCTCCGAGGGCATCGAGAGCTACGTCCGCATCCTGTCCTACATGCGTGGAGAGTACCTCGACTTCATCAGACGGTACTCCCCGGGCGAGCTCTTCCATCTCGAGCGGTCGATCGAGCAGATCGAGCGGGACCTCGAGATCGAGAAGATGCGCGATGAGTTCCTCGACACGTACAACGAGTGGCGCCGGACCGGCGTCCCCGAGCTCCGCGACAAGCTCATGGAGAAGGCGGAGCGTCTCCGCCGGTACGATCCGTCCTTCGAGTTCAATCCCCCCTCGTAGGCGCTCTCGAAGAGCAGATTGGGAGCGCAGCGGGAAAGAGAAGACCCTCCCTTCGTCGGGGAGGGTCTTCTGTCGTCCGGCCGGCAGGGGCGTGCCGCGTGCCCCTCAGTTCGCCGGGATGATGAGCTTCTGCCCCACGGCGATCCGGTTCGGGTCGCTGATCCCGTTCGCCTGAACGATCGACTGCACCGTCACGCCGTACTGGGAGGCGATCGTCGCCAGCGTCTCGCCGCGCTGCACCGTATGCTCGTAGCCCTCGGCCACCGACGAGCGGATCGCCTCGATCTCCTCGCGGAGCGCCTCGTTCTCGCGCGTCACCTCCTCGAGAACGATCTCGAGCCGTTCCAGCTGCTCGCGGCGGTCCTCCTGACGGGCCTGGTCGACGTCCCGGATGCGGTCCTCCAGCTCGATGCCGATCTGCTCAAGACCTGCGCGGATCGACTCGAGGCCCCTCGAGAAATCCGATTCCATCTCGCCCATCTGGGTCGAGAGGCGATCGATCTCGAAGCGGAGCGCCCCGACCTCCTCCTCGAGCGCTCCGACCCTGCCCTCGAGGGAGAGGACCTTCTCGGAGAGGCCGGCCTGCCGCCTCTCGAACTCGTCCTGCGCCTCCCACACATCCTGCTTCACCGCCAGCCCACCGGTACCGCAGCCGGCGAGCACCGCGGTCAGCACAAACGCCACCGCGAGGAGACAGAACCTGGACGGACGTCGAGTGGTGGGCTCGGTTCTGCGCATGGTAACCTCCCGCTCGAGCGTCGTTCGAGGCTACTGGGAGATGTTGAAGTGCGCCCGGCGGTTCTTCGCCCAGGCCTCCTCAGTGCTCCTCGGATCGATCGGACGCTCCTCGCCGTAGCTGACGGTGGTGATGCGGCCGGCGTCGACGCCGAGGCCAACAAGGTAGCGGCGCGCAGCGAGCGCCCGCTGCTCGCCCAGCGCCATATTGTACTCGTTCGTGCCCCGCTCGTCGCAGTGTCCCTCGATCAGCAGATACGTACCCTCGTGGTCCTGCATCCAGCCGGAAATACGCTCCAGCGTCGGCTTGTCGACGTCGCGGATGACGTACCGGTCGAACTCGAAGTGGATGTTCTGGAACTCGGGATTCGTCGGCTCGACGTAGACGATGTCATCGGGCGTCTCCGAGAGAGGAATGTCCTCACCGGTCAGCGCCGAGGTATCGTCCTCCGTCTCCCCCATGTCCGTCACGTCCGTCTCCACCTCAGGCTTCGACCCACATCCCGCCATCGTCAGCACCAGCGCCGCCGCAAGAGCGGCCACAACAAGAACTCCAAAGAACCTCCGCATCGCTCTCCTCCTTAAGAGGGCTCTCAGGTCCCCTTACTCAAGCCTGCCCGACCACGCCGGACTCGAATAGTCACTCGTTCCACTCGTGAGCTTCACCGGTTCAAGATCATAGATGTCGATCATGTAGAGATCCGCGCTCCCGCCGGACGTCATGCTGTAGACGACATGCCGCCCGTCCGGACCCCACGACGGGTCCTCCTTGTGCCCGGGGCCCGCCGTGATCCTGACGACCTCCTTGGTCTCAACGTCGACCGTGCAGATCTGGAACACCCCCTCCACCCTCGACGTGTACGCTACGAGGTCGCCCTTCGGCGACCAGTCGGGCGACGTGTTGTACGAACCACGATACGTCAGGCGGTCGGGACTGCCGCCGTTGGCGCTCATCGTGTAGAGCTGCGGCGTTCCCGCCCGGTCCGAAACGAACACGATGCGTCTCCCGTCGGGCGACCACCGCGGGGACGACTCGGTACTCCGGCCGAAGGTCAGACGCCTCGGGCTCGTTCCGTCGGCACGGACCCGGTAGATCTCGGTGTTGCCGTCTCGCGACAGCGAGAGGGCGATCTCATCTCCGTCGGGCGAGACCGCCGGGAAGGCGTTGAGCCCCGGGAACGACGTCACGACATCGAGCGCGCCGCTCGACACGTCCGCGCGATAGGTCTCCTGCCGCTTGCCGCGAAACCGCGTGCAGATGACGGCCTCCCCCCCGGGGAACCAGTCCGGGTAGATAGACAGTGTTCCGTCGCGCGTCACTCGCCGCTGGTTGGCGCCGTCGTAGTCCATCACGTAGATCACCTTCGTCCCCGTCTCGTTGGATACGTAGGCGATCTGCGTCGACGCCACGCCCGGCTCTCCGGTCAGCTGGCGGACGATGTCGTCCGAGAGTCTGTGGACGGCCCGACGCCACCGATCCGGCTCCCCCGTATAGCGGCGGCCGAAGATAGGCTGTCCCCGGGCGAGATCGTAGACCGACGCCTCGACCCGGAACTCTGTGAGTCCGACGTCGATGCTCCCCTTGACGAGAACCTCGGCACCGATCGCTACCCACTCCGGAAAGTCGATGTCGCCCGTGGCGCGGTCGTCGCTCTCGACATCGTCGACGAACTCAGTGTTCTCGACGAGGCTGAAGTAGCCGGAGTTCGCCAGGTCGAAGCCGAGGACGTCCCGGACCCCTGCCGGGTCGATGCCGCCCCGCCCCTCTCCCGTGAACAGCGGGAGCGCGATGACGACCTTCTCGCCGAATCCCTTCTGGACGCTCAGTCTGACCTCGGGGGCCCAGAGGGCCGCCGGGGTGAGAAGGAGGAGCAGCGCCGCTGCGAGAGAGGTCCTTGCCGCGCCTCGTGTCGTGCGTCCTCCGAATGCGTTGGTCACGCGTTCTTCCTTTCGCAGTCCACGGTCCGTCGCGGGCACGGTTCTAGTTGTTCCTTGTGACCGCGAAGTCGATCGTCACGTCGAGATGATCCTCGCGGTAGTCGTCCGGAAGCGGAGGGAAAGGCGTTGATGCCTGGACGGCCCTGGCCGCCGACTGATCGAGCGTCGCTCTTCCGGACGAGCGTCGCACGGTGACGGGACCGACGGTCCCGTCCCGGCGTATCCTGAAAGATACCACAGCCTTGAGCTCTCGCTCCCCGAAAAGAAGACCCCCCGGCTGCCTCCAGTTCGACTTCACCTTCCCCTGCACGATCGACAGGTACCAGGCATACGGGAAACGCGAGGCCGAGACGGTGGTGCTCGCCGTAGGCGTCTGCTCCGGCACGGGCTCCTCGGCAGATGCAGCTGCAGGCTCCCTCTCCTCGTCGTCGCCGAGCCGGTCGGCCAGTCGTTCGGCCAGGCTCCGCTCCTGCCGCGGCGGAGGCGTCGTGACGATGCGCCGCGACCGCCGTACCGGCTCCTCCGGGATCTCCGGCTCCTCGGACGGGGCCTCCTCCTCGACGACGGGCTCCTCCTCCGGAGGCGGCTCTACCGTCTGCTCGACCGCCGGCGCCGGCGCGGATTCTACGACCTCGACGAGCTCGACCGAGTAAACGTCGTAGGCCGGCTCGGGGGCGCGCGTCAGTCTCGGGGCGAACGGCAGAAGCACCACGAGGACGACGTGCACGATGGCCGATATCACGATAACGCGCGTCATTCCCGCTCCATTGTCGCCCCTCGGTCCCATCGTCCTTCCAGACAAGCCGCCGTCCGAAACCCGTCACTCCCTCGGCTTCGTCGCCATCGCCAGCCTTGTGATGCCCGCCCCCCGGACCGCGTTCAGCACGTCGATCACGCGTCCGTAGACCAGATCGGTGTCCGCCTTGACGAGCACCGGCGTCTCGGGTCGTGCGGCGTGTATGCTGGAGAGTCTGTCCTCGAGCTCCTCGAGCGTCACGCGCTGACCCTCGAGATAGACGCGCTCGTTCTCCGTCACGAGCACCGAGACCACCTCGCTGACGTCGATCCGCTTCGGGTCGGCGCTCGGAAGCGTCACGTCGATGCCCTGTTCGATCATCGGGGCGACGATGATGAAGATGATGAGCAGCGTCATCATGACGTCGACCAGCGACGTCACGTTGATGTCGCTCACAAGTTCTAGATCGAACTGGCGCTTCCGCCGTCTCGGCATACCTTCACCCGCTCCCCGATCAGCTCGATCCGAAGTTCCGTTCCACGACCGAAAGGAACTCCGATGAGAAGTTCTCCATCCGGATGGTCAGATGCCGCACACGGTTCATGAGATAGTTGTAACCGACGAGAGCGGGTATCGCCACCGCGAGGCCGGCGACCGTCGTCGTGAGCGCCGCCGACACGCCGGGTGCCACGCTCGAGATGCTCGCCGAGCCCGTGACCGACATCGCGGCGAAGGCCTTCATGATACCCCACACCGTGCCGAAGAGCCCGACGAACGGGGCGCCGCCCGCGGTGGTCGCCAGCGCGATGAGATTCCGTCTGAGCTCGATGACCTCCTCGGCGATGGCGCGCTCGAGGCTGCGCTCTACACTGTCGATCTCAGCCATCGTCAGCGTCCTCCCCGCTTCCGCTCTCCCGCGCCGCATGAGGAGCGCGAGTTCGTCGAGGCCGCCCTCGAAGACGGAGGCGAACGGCGAAGGGGTGAAGCGCTGGCGGTCCGCGTAGTGGCTGATCATCGCGTCCGGGTCCTCGCGGAACCTCGCAAGAAACTCCTCCGAGCGCCTGAGCGCCCGCTTGAGCGACGCGCCCTTATAGAAGATGACGGCCCAGGAGTAGACCGACACCGCGAAGAGCGCGACGATGATGATCTGCCCGACAAGGCCGGACTGCTGTACGCTGGTGAGGAATCCGGTGTCCACGAACGCTACTCCTCTCCCGTGTTCGATGTATCCGGCTCAGCCGACAGGTACTCGCGGAAGCGCGCTTCGATCCCGCCGAGCGAGTCGGCAAAGGTATCCTCGAGCACCCTGCCGAGGTCGCTCGGGTTCCTCTCGGACGACGAGAGCAGGGCTCGAAGCGCGTCGAGACCCCGCTTCTCCGCGACCCACGCCATGAAAGCGCCGGCGGCCGGCTCCGACCGCGTCGGGTCGACCGCCGCGTACTGCGCCGGATCGACCAGCTGCTCGAGCCGCGGGAGCGACCCGCGCGCCTCGAGGCCCGCGGCCGCGTCGCGGACGGAGAGGCCTCCCCACGTCCCCGACGCGAACACCGCCGTGCCGGTTCTGACGAACGGATTATACACGTTCGTCGGCTGAGCCGCACCAGCCACCTTCGTCACCGCGCGCGTCAGCGCCACGGGCGCCCCCTCGACCCACGCGACGTGCACCGCGTCGGCCCAGGGTGACGCGTGAGCCACCTCGCGATTGTCCGTGATGAGGCGCTTCCGCTCGATTGACGGATAGACATAGCAGGCTATTCGCGGCGTGCTGCGCGCCCCCAGCGCGCTGTCGGACAGGGCGACCGCTCGCGCCAGCGCC
Organism: Candidatus Effluviviaceae Genus V sp.; assembly: GCA_014728125.1. NCBI lineage: Bacteria > Candidatus Effluviviacota > Candidatus Effluviviaceae > Candidatus Effluviviaceae Genus V sp. The sequence continues at coordinate 44,768 of WJMD01000014.1, read as the reverse complement.
GACGTCGCCTGTCGCACTGTCTCCGCGGGCAGCCCGTCGTGGTGGAGCGTCCCGACGCTCGTCTCGGCGCTCTGCCAGTCGCTCAAGGGGTCGTCGAAGGTCCCGGCTCCGCCGCCGCCCCACCACGCCATCAAGAGGACGTAGGCCACGGCGAAGACGAGCACGGTCCTTCGCGCCTTCCCTCTGGGCAGGTCGAAGAGCGGCTCCGCGCCGATCGCCAGCAGGATGAAGAACCATATCGAGAAAAGGTCGATCTGTCGCGCCAGACCCCACAGGAACGAGTGCGCCGTCCCGTCGACGAGGAAGGCCAGGTTCGCGCCCGCCTGCGGGGACCGCGTCAGAGGCAGCAGGACGGCGAAGAGGACCGAGCCGATGCCGACCGGCACCGACGCGTGCGTCACGACCGAGAAGACACGTCGGAAGCTCGCCCTGCCGCCGAAGGCGAGCGCCGTGAGCCTCAGGAACAGCGCCTCGATGCACAGGATGATCGGGACCGCCACCACCGACATGAGGACGGCGGCGGCGACGAACCCCGACTCGATCTCCACCGGGCTGAACCCGGTCCTCAGAGCGGCCGACTCGAGGTACGACTCCATGAAACCGCCCTTGAAGGCGTAGACGGACGACATCATGGACGAGAGGATTACGAAGATGAGCGGCAGGATCCAGTGGGGCCGCTCCATGAGACGCTCGAACGTCCTCCGGGGGAAGACGAGCACGAGCGTGAACGCCGCGAGAGGATTCAGCGGCTGCGCCGCCTGAACATCGTGAGTCTCGTTCATAGCACTCGCTCTGGTCATTGATGGGAGACGACCGGCCCGTCACGTGCGGTTCGAGCACCGGTCAGGCGGGGCAGCGCGTTTCAAGAAACCGTCGGTAGCCGGTTCGGGAGAGGCTACACCCGGTCCGGCGGCCTGTCAAGGAAGGACGCGCGAACCGCGCCGCCGACCGTCGAACGTCGCGATCTCCGTGATCCCGGCCCTTCTCAGGAGCCTGAGCGCGACATCGAAGTCCATGCCGACCTGCCCCGGAGCGTGTGCGTCGGATCCGAGCGTGACGGCCACGCCGGCCTCCACGCAGGCGGCGAGGAAGGCAAGGGTCGGGTACGGTTCGCCGATCCGCTTCCTGATGCCGGAGGTGTTGATCTCGATGGCGACGTCGTTGGCGGCCAGCGCACCCGCCGCAAGCTCGTACCACCGCGTCATCGGCCGTCTCGGGAGGATGCCGTGCTTCTTCACAAGGTCGGGATGCGCCATGAAGTCGAAGCCGCCCTCCTCGACGGCCTCGACGAAGGCCTCGAAGTATCTCGGGAAGACCTCGTCCGGGTCCTTCCCCTTCCAGGAGCTCAGGTAGCGGCTGTCGCTCAGGTCCCACCCGCCCAGCGAGTGGACCGAGCCGATGACGTAATCGAAGCCGAACGGCTCGGCCTCTGCATGGATCTCGTCCATCTGCCCGGGGATGTAGTCCATCTCGATGCCGAGACGCACCGTGAGTTCCTGGGCCGAGGTCTGGATGTCGCGTACGAGATCAACGTAGACCGGCAGATCCTCGGGGGCCATCGTCAGATGCTCGTCGCGCGTTCTGAGGAGTGGCATGTGGTCGGAGAACCCGATCTCGGAGAGACCGAGCGCGCGGGCGGACCGGACGTAATCGACCGGCACGCCGACCGCGTGCCCGCACAGGTGGGTATGAATGTGGTAGTCGACGAGCTTCCCGTAGCTGCGCCCGCTCAATCTTCTGAGGGGCCGCGTCCACGAGAGTCCGCGCTGTCTCACCCTGCGGCCCAGCCTGCGCATCAGTCGCCCTTCTCCCCCGCTTCCTCGTTCTCCACTCGGCGCCCCAGCTCCAGTATCGGAGCCGCCCGCTGCGCAGCGAGGGCCGCCACGTCGCCGACCATGCCCTCCGGACCGACCGCCTCGGCCACTCCCAGATACCGCCGGGCTCTCACGTCGCTCAGCTCGGCGATAACCGCCAATCCTCCATCGCGCGGCTCCGACCGCACCACCGCCAGCGCGTCGTACCCGGCCGCGTCCGCTCCGGTCAGCTCGACGTTCAGCGACCCGGCCGCCGCGAGCTCTCGTGCGAACCGGGCGGCCATCGAGCGTCTCAGAGTGTCCGGAAGCGACGAGTCTGAAGCGACCGACACGCCGACGCGCTCGACCGGTGGAAGCGGTGTCGTCAGCTCGAGCGAACACCGCACGACGCCGACGACGATCGCGATCAGGCTCGCGAAGAGCAGCAGCTTGAGCCCGAGCGGCTGTCCTCTGAACCCGCTTCTCTCGCGTTCCGGCTCACGTTCCGGTGCGTCGTCTCTCTTCAAGCGCCCGAACCTCCGCTCCTCTCGCTCTCACCCCACACGTACGCCACGTGCGAACGCTCGGGCGGCTTCGTCGCCAGGCTCACCAGTACGAAGACGACGAGCGACGAACCGACACCCGGGATGAACCCGTGCACACCCCAGCCGAACCCCGACGTCCGCTCAGCGATCATCCACCCGAGGGCGACCGTGGTCCCGACGACCATCGACGCCGTCGCGCCGGCCCTCGTCGCGCGCTTCCAGTAGACGCCGAGCACCACCGGCCAGAGGCAGGCCGACGCGATGACGGCCCACGAGAACGCGGTGATGACCAGGATGAGCGCGGGCGGGCGGTAAGCTATCACCAGCGCGATGAGACCGGCCACGAGGCTCGCGAGCCGCCCGAACATGACCTCGCGCCGGGCGGCCTTCGGACCGTCCTTCTCGTGGCCGCCGTAGACCTTCCTCCCGACGCGAAGGTCCTCGACGATCGCCCCACTCACGATGATCAGCACCGATGCGAAGGTCGACATGCCGGCCGCCATGACGCCCGCGAGGAAAATGGCGCCTCCCCACGGCGGGAGAACCTGCTCGGTCAGGAGGGGAATGGCCAGGTCCGGGTTCTCGAGCGCGGGCAGCAGGAGGCGACTCATCGCGCCGGTGAGATAGGGAAGGACGGCCATCGCTCCGCCGAGCGTCGCCAGCACGGTGCCGAGTTTGAGGACCCGCGGGTTCTTCATCGAGTAGAAGCGGACGAGGAGCTGCGGCATGCCCCAGACCCCGAGGCTCACGATGAGGGCGAACGAGATGAGGCCGTTCCACCCCCAGACCCCGGGTGTTTCGACGAAGCCGGAGTCGATCGCCGCCAGCCCTTCCGTGGCGATGCTCAGGCCTCCCACGGCGTGGAGTGTCGCGAAGAACAGCAGGAGCAGACCGAAGATCATGATCCAGGCCTGGATGAAGCTCGTCCACACGACGGCCAGGTATCCGCCGATCGAGACGTACACGAGGATGATGAGCCCGGCAACGAGCACGGCGGTCGTGTACTCGATGCCCATGAGTCCTTCCATGATGCGGCCCATCCCGACGAGGACGCTCACGTTGTAGACGATCATGAATGCGAAGATGATGACCGCCGAGAAGACCTCCGCGTCGCGCGCGCCGTAGCGCTTGCCGATGAACCCCGGGATCGTCATCGTGTCGAGGCGCTTGGTGAACTGCCAGAGCCTGCGGCCGAGGATGATCCAGACCAGAGTGCAGCCGATCAGGACGTTCATCGCGCCGACCCACATCGTCGAGAGACCGAAGCGGTATCCAAACGCGCCCCCTCCGACGATGACGACCGAGCTGAAATACGCGGCGACGAACGAGAAGGCCGTCACCCATGGGCCCACCTGCCGCCCGCCGATGTAGAAATCCTCTGCGCTCCGCGTCCGCCTGCCCATCCAGAGCCCCATGACGACAAGGAGCACGAGGTAGAGCGTCATGACGATGCCGTAGACGAGCCCGTTACTCATCGCCGCCCTCCCCGTCGACTCCTCGCGCAGCCCACGCGACCGACAACGCGATGCTCAGCCCTATGACGACGAGGGCCAGGAATGTGAGCCACGGCATGCCGAACGGTCCGTTCATCGTCTCCTCCCGGGCGGCGGTCAGCCCGCCCCGCCTCTCAGAAGAACCTGTAGTACGCTCGGATGTAGGGCGCCCAATCGAAGTCGACGGTCGACACGGCCGTCGAGCCCTCTCCGACGACGGAGATCATCGTCGAGACGCCGAGCGTCAGCCGGTCGCCGTTCCACTGAGCACCCGGACAGGCGTAGAGACGGGTGAAATCAGCGTCCTCGAACCCCATGTAGCCCTTGAACTCGAGAAGCAGCGTCCAGTCCGTCGTCACCGGGTTCTCGATCGAGAGCAGCCCGATACCGAGGTCCGTGCCGTCGACACCGTTCTCCTTCTCGCCGTTCAGCCAGTAGGTTCCGCACCAGTGAACCGTCATGCACCCGGCGGGATGGGTCAGGGCAGCGCCCGCGAGATAGCCGGTCGACCCGTCGGAGAGCGGCGGCGTTCCGTCCGTATCGCCCGTCGGGAAGCGGACACCCGTCAGAAGCGAGAGACGAACGGCCCGGTCCTCGCTCTCGTAGACCCGGAGCTTCGGGTCGACGACGATGTCGCCCAGTCCGGTGTTCGTGTCCTCCACCTGGTCGTTCCTTACGTAGCGGTCGGCGAGAGGAAGCGACGCCCGGATCGTCAGCCAGTCGGTGGCTCCGTAGTAGAGCCTCGGTGTCAGGTCGATGAAGGCGAGCCCGCGCTCCTCGGGCAGGTCGATCCAGCCGCCGTCCCCCGTGCCGTAGAGGGAGTTGTTGTACTCCCTGGTGAAATCCCGCCACAGGAAGTACGTGTCCATCATGAAGGCGCCCGCCGGAAGCGTGTTGGCGCTCGCCCCGACGATCGGGAGCGCCTGAAGCGCACCGGTCGCCCCGAGGACCACGAGGGCCGCGATGACGATGGTCGTTCGTCTCATGCTCTCTCCTGTTCGTTCACGCGGGGCGGGCCGATGCGACCCGTCCCCGCTGTCGGGGGCGCCGGCGCGCCCCTTCCGCCGCCGGTCACGCGTCCTTCTCCGGATCGGGCATCGCGCCCGTGAAGGCGAACGCCTCCAGGGGCATCCGTTCGGGCCGGACCGGCTCCGCCTCCGCCTGCTGTTCTGAGAGAAGGTCGTGTATCGTGTCGGCGTGCTTCCCCACGATCACGAGCGTTATGACGGTCATGTCATCCGGGATGGAGAGGACCGCCCTCGCCTTCTCCTCGTCGTATCCGGCGATCGGGTGCGCCACGAGCCCGAGCTCGGTCGCGCGCAGAATGAGGAAGGCCGTCGCCATCCCTGTGTCGAACAGGTAGTAGTCGCGCCCCCTGACCCTGCAGTCGAGGTCGACCCTGCTCACCACGGCGACGATCATCGAGGCTCGCGTCGCCCAGGCGTTTCCCTCGTTCAGCGACTCCTTCAGCCGTTCGAGCGCGTCGCCCCGGGCGAAAACGTATCGCCACGGCTGCTTGTTGAAGCACGAGGGGGCAAGGCCCGCGCAGCGGGCGAGCTCGTGCACCGTCTCATCGCTGATCTCGACCGGGTCGAGCGAGCGGTAGGCGCGCCGCTCCTCTATACGCTCCCGGACACTCATGCGATCTCCATGCTCTTCAGCAGCCCTGCGACCTGCTCACGACGGGCGGCCTTCGTCGGGCGGTCCCTGGCGGGGACCCGTTGACCGAGAAGGGCGGCCTCGTGCGAGGGCGCCTTCCTTCTGTAGATGATGCCGGTCGCGAGCTTCTCTGTCTCGCGGGCGACCTCGAGAGCCGCGCCGAACGAGTCGGCCGGTTCCTCGAGATCGTAGGTGTTCTCGTTGTAGTGGTCGAACAGGTTGTTGAACGTGACGCACGGCTGCAGGACATCGATGTAGGCGAACCCCTCATGGAGCACGCCCTCGACGATGAGGTCGGCCAGCTGCTCGAGCTTCCCTGAGTAGCCTCTCGCCACGAAGGTCGCGCCCGACTCCAACGCCACGACCAGCGGGTTGAGCGGTTCCTCCACGTTCCCGTGCGGCGTCGACGGACCCTTGAAGCCTCGGGGACTCGTCGGTGCGCGCTGTCCCGTCGTGAGGGCGTAGACGCCGTTGTTGTGGCAGATGACCGTGATGTCGCTGTTCCGCTTCGCGGCGAACACGAAGTGCGCGATCCCCTCGCCGAGCGAGTCGCCGTCCCCGACGAACGAGACGACCTTGAGCTCCGGATTGCCGATCTTGATGCCCTGGGCGGTCGCGAGCGCCCGTCCGTGCAGGGAGTAGAACCCCGACGTCGTGACGTAGTCGAACATCTTCGCGTGCTGTCCGATGCCCGCCGTCATGACAAGCCGTTCCGTCGGAACGCCCCTCCCGGCGAGCTTGTCCACGGCCTGCCCGTACGCCGTCTTGATGCCGAAGTTGCCGCACCCCGGGCACCACGTGATCGTTGCGTCGGTCGTGTACTGCCGGCTCATATGTGGCTCCTTGGTTTCGCTGTCCGGGGGTGTCAGGCAGACGACTTCCCGAGCTCGTCCGCGAGCTCGACGGGATCGAACGGACGGCCGTCGTAGCGCCTGATGACCTTGTCGACCACGAGCCCCGCCTTCTCCTCGAGGAAGCGGGCGAACTGACCTCCGACGCTGGCCTCGACGACGACCGCGTGCTCACCCCGGAACTCTTCGAGCTGCCACGAGGGGAACGGCTCCAGGTAGATCGGCTGGACGACCCGCGCCTCGAGCGAGCCTGCTCGCACGGCCTCGAGAACGGACATCGTCGTCGAGCCGTACGTGAAAATGAGCGGCCCCTTCTCACCGAACCTGTTGACCGTATGAAGCGACCGGACGTGTTCCTCGAGCGCCTCGGTCTTCCGCTGGCGCTTCTCGTGCATCCGGGCGATCATCCCGGCTTCCTCCGTCGTGACACCCCGCTCGTCGTGCTCGTAGCTCGTCCACTTGATCATCTCGCCCGAGGGCGGGAAAAGAAGCGGCGAGACGCCGTTCTTCGTGTCGGCGTAGCGCACGTAGTCGCCGCCCTCGTGCATCACGGGCTCGGCCCACGCGGCGTCGTCGAGGACGATCTCGGCGGTCGCGGTGCACTCCGACAGGTGCTTGTCGGACAACAGGACCGCCGGACTCTGGAAGCGCCACGCAAGATCGAGAAGCTCGGCAGAGAGGCGGAAGGCCTCGGCGACGTCACCGGGCGACGCAACGATGCGCGCGAACTCCCCGTGACCGGCGTGGATCGCGAAGCGCAGATCGCCCTGCTCCGTGTAGGTCGGGACGCCGGTCGCGGGGCCCGAGCGCTGCCCGAGGAAGAAGAGGCAGGGGCTCTCCGACATCCCGGCGAGCGAGAACGCCTCCTCCATCAGGGCGTAGCCGCCGCCGCTCGTTCCGACCATCGCGCGGGCCCCGGCCATCGCACAACCCAGGGCCATGTTCGCGACCGCGATCTCGCTCTCGGGATGGACCGTCACCACGGAGAGGTCCTCGTCGTGCGCCGACAGGAAGTGCAGAAGGGGCGACGCCGGAGTCATCGGATAGGCGATATAGACGTCGAGACCGGCCGCCGCGGCGCCGAGGCAGACGGCCTGCGAGCCTGCGAGGACCGTCCGAGCGCTGCCGTCGCCGTCGAGCTCGAACCGTCCGTTGAGATCGTCGTTGACCGATCCGTAGACGGCCTTCGCGAACGCGACGTTGTTCTCCGAGTCCTTCGAGTAGATGCGGGCGATCGTCTCGGCGAGAGCGCCCTCGTCCTTGCCGAGAGCCGAACAGAGCACGGCGACGGCCGCCACGCCTGAACGGAGCATCGGCCGGGGGTACTCCTCCGCGGCCGAGGTGATCGGAACGCCGATCCCGTCACCCTCCTCGACCTCGTCGCTGTTCCTCACGAGGACGCCGCCCTCCGCGAGGTCGCCCCTGTGCTCGTCGTAGCTCCGGGCATCGAGCGCCACGACGAGATCGGCCCGTCCGTACTGGCTCGAGATCGCATCGGGCGCCGAGGAGACGACCGAGAAGCTGTGCCCGCCCCGGATCAGGCTCTGGTAGTCGTCGAGCTGGAAGGTCTCCCTCCCGAGTCCTGCGATGATCTCGGAGGCCGCGCCGGCGGCGCTCTTGACGCCCTGGCCCGCCTGACCCCCTACGAGAAACGTGAACACGTCGCGTCCTGCCATTGAACCTCCCCTTGTGCACCCCGCCCTGTCTGTCCGTCACACCCTAGAGCACCGGGACCGCTGTTGTCCACACCGGGCACACGTCTTCTCCCCGTGCGGCACACCGTTCATCCACGGGCCTCGGGCGTCTTGTCCACCATCCATCCACAACCGTATGCCTCTGATCCCAACCTGCGCCGTCATGCAGGTCCGTCCTCCGGTGCCGTCAGCGCGGCGGCGATGTCGGCGAGCGTGACCAGATCGAGCGCGTTGTGATGGAAGACCGTGAGCATGTCCGTAGAATCCCCCGTCCTGACGAACCGGTGGTACGCGGCCGGGATCTCGTCGCCCGGGATGTCTCCCGTCCGGCGTCGGCCGCACACGCGCCACTCGAGCGTCTGTAGCCGGCAGTCCGGCAGAACGCCCCGCCACCGGCGGCGCGAGTGATGCAGCAGATCGACGTGGACCGGTTCCTCCGGTGGGTCGAGCCCGTGCAGGGCGAACCGGTCGCGGAGGACCGGGAGATCAAACGACTTTCCGTTGAACGACACGATCATCGATGATCCGGCGAGAAGCCGCAGCCACTCTTCCAGAAGCGCGGGCTCCTCGCGGTAGTCCCTCGCGAACACCTGGCGGAGCGTGACCCGCCCTCCGGAGACCCGCATCGTCCCGAGGAGAAAGACCATGTTGCCCGACAGACCCGTCGTCTCCGTGTCGACGAAGATCGCCTCGTCGGGGCACCGGACGAGCCTGCGGATCTCGTCGTGCAGGTCGTCCCGTCCACGCTCCGCGCTCCTCGCTTCCGAGAGCCGGCGCCCCAGGGCCTCCGCCTCGGCACGCGACGCGAGTTCGTCGAGGCTCCGCTCGACGATGAGTACGCCGTTCTGGAGGCTGCTGCCCCTGAGGCCGTCGAGGTCCCGCGGAGGCTCCTCCCGGGGGTCCTTCCCGGCTCCCTCCCGACGCGCCAGCGAGGCGAGTCTCTCCTTGAACGCGTCACGAGGCCGCATCGTCACCCCTATCGACCCCGGTCGTGTACGATCCGCCCGTCCGAGCCGTCACACCCAGGCCGGGCCCTCCGGGCAATCTCATCGTCCCGTGGTCGATCGTCATGCCGACGAACGGATCCTCCCTGAGTAGGAACCCGCTGTCGAGGTCGGCGTAGTCGACGAGCGGCGAGATGTGGGCGGCCGCCGTCAGGGCAAGCGAGCTCTCCAGCATGCATCCGATCATCGTTCCCAGACCGCGTTCCCGTGCGGTACGGGCCATCCGGACGGCCTCAATGAGCCCTCCGCACTTCATCAGCTTAATGACGATGCCGTCGACGGCACCCGACACTCTCTCCAGCTCGGCGCTCGTCGGGCAGCTCTCGTCGGCATAGACAGGCACACCGGAGCGCTCCCGCACATGGGCGAGCCCCTCGACGTCGTCGGCCGCCACCGGCTGTTCTATGAAGAGCACGCCGATCTCGGAGAGCTCCGCGGCGCGCTCGACGGCCTCCTCGCGCGACCAACCGCAGTTCGCGTCGACGGTGACGTCCGCGCCGGTCTCCTCGCGGATGCGCCGTACGACCTCCGTGCCGGTCGTGGACGAGAGCTTGATCTTGAGGAGTGGGAACCCCGCGACCTCGAGGGCCTTCCGGACCATTTCGTCCGGCTCGTCGAGGCCGATACTGACGGTCGTGGTCGGCGTCCGCGCGGGATCGAGCTCGAAGTACTCGTAGAGTGGAACGCCGAGACGCCTGCCCAGCATGTCGTGTGCCGCGATCTCCAGCGAGGCGCGGGCGGACGGATGGTCGGTGCCGCCGTGCGACGTCAGGAGGGCCATCAGCTCCGATTCGTGCAGACAGTCCTCGACCGCCGGACGCATGTGCTCCAGCCAGTCGATGACGGTGCCCGCATCCTCACCGTAGAAGCGCGAGGGAGCGGCCTCGCCGAGTCCCGTCAGGTCTCCCGACGCAAGCTCGACGACGACGATCTCGCTGGATGCGCTCGTGTTCCGCGCGGTCCTGAAGACGTGTCTCGGCACGACCTCCAGAACGTGGTGGGTCAGCTTCAAGGGACTCCCCCGTGGAGAAGCGCCCCGATTCGGGGCGGTGTCAGTACATCACCGCACGAAGGGGTTCGTGCGGCGCTCGTCGCCGATGGTCGTCGCCGGACCGTGACCCGGAAGCACGACGGTCTCGTCCGGAAGCGACATGAGCCTCTCCCTGATCGACTTCATGAGGACCTCGTAGGCGATCGAGCCCTCGTCGCTCGAACACGGAAGATCGGAACGCCCTATCGACCCCGCGAAGAGCGTGTCGCCCGTCAGAACGAATCCGTCTCCCAGAAGCGCGATCCCGCCGGCGCTGTGGCCCGGCGTGTGAAGCACCGCCAGCTCGTGCCGGCCGAAGCGAACGACGTCCCCGTCCTCGAGAAGCCGGTCGGGCGGGTCGACGTAGATCTCCATACCGAAGAGCGTCGACGCGTTCTTCACGGGGTCGGTCAGCTTCATGGCGTCCAGCGTGTGAACGGCTACCGTCGCGTTGAGCCGCCGCTTGAGGAGGTCGTTCCCGGCCATGTGATCGGGATGCCCGTGTGTGTTGACGATCTCCCGGACCGTCAGGCCGAGTTCCCTGATCCTCCAGGCGATCGCTTCGACGTCCCGGGGCTCGGACGACCCCGGATCGACGACGACGGCCTCCCCCCCGGGCTCACCGACGATGTAGCAGTTGGCCTCGGCGAACCCGAGACACGCGCTTTCTGCTGTGAGGTCCGTTCCGAGCTTGTGTGGCGTCCACCCCACCTGATGCCTCCCTGCGGGCTTGATGTGGTCGCTGCGAGGGGCCGTACGGTACCATGCACAACCACTATAGCGCAGGAGCGGCCCGAGGGCGAGCGACATTATTCGTACACGAAAGAGTTTGACAGCCGGGATGAAGCCCGCTAATCTGATGGTGGAGCGTGAAGCAACCTCGGACACGATGCGCGGCGCGGGTCGCACCTGACCGCTCTGCGCTGTACCGGATTCGGACGACCTCCCGCGGCTTCCTCAGCCGGCACGACCGTGAAGGCCCCGCGGACTCCGGATGAACCAGACACGATATGGGAGTCCCTATGAACGCTCTACTCGTCTTCCCAGAGTTCCCGGACACCTTCTGGAGCATGAAGCACGCGCTCGCGTTGGCCGGGAAGAAGGCGACCGCGCCGCCGCTCGGTCTGGCGACTGTCGCGGCCATGCTGCCCGATGACTGGTCGCTCAGGCTGGTCGATCTCAACATCGAGGACCTGACGGACGCCGACATCGACTGGGCCGACGCCGTGCTCCTGAGCGGCATGGTTATCCAGCGCGACGCGGCCAGGCGGATCATCGACCGCGTGAAGCCCAAGGGCGTCATGACCATCGCGGGCGGTCCCCTCTTCACGACCGAGCCCGAGATGTTCGACGACGTCGACCACCTCGTTCTCAACGAGGGTGAGATCACCCTCCCCCGTTTCCTCGAAGACCTGGCCAACGGCGAGGCGAAGCACCTCTACACGTCGGATGAGTTTCCCGACATCACGGAGTCCCCGGTTCCGAGGTGGGACATCGTGGACGACCGGGCGTACACGAACCGATCGATCCAGTACTCCCGAGGCTGCCCGCACAACTGCGACTTCTGCAGCGTCACCCAGCTCTTCGGACATCGGTGGCGCACGAAGACCCCGCAGCAGGTAATGGCGGAGCTCGACGCCATCTACGACTCCGGGTGGCGCGGCTCGATCAACTTCGTCGACGACAACCTGGCCGGACGTCCCCGCATCCTGAAGGAGGAACTCCTCCCCGCGCTCATCGAGTGGCGCAAGGGGAAGGACCCCCTCACGTTCGGCACACAGATCGGCATCGAGATCGCCGACGACCCCGAGCTGATGGCGATGATGGTCAAGGCGGGATTCGACTCGGTCTTCATCGGCATCGAGACGGTCGACGAGGCCAGCCTCTCCGAGTGCAATAAGCGGCAGAACCAGAATCGCGACCTCCTCGAGGACATTCACCGTATCCAGCGCTCCGGGCTCATGGTCACGGGCGGGTTCATCGTCGGGTTCGACCACGACGAGCCGACCGTCTTCGAACGGATGAGCGACTTCATCCAGCAGAGCGGCATCACAACGGCGATGGTCGGCGTGCTCCAGGCGCCTGCAGGCACGAAGCTGTTCGAGAGGCTCAGGGACGAGGGACGCATTGCCGGCGAGATGAGCGGCGACAATGTCAACGGCCTGACGAACGTCGTCACCCGAATGGACCCCTCCACGCTCCGGAGCGGATACCGCCGTCTGCTGCGCAGGATCTACTCCGCCGACCAGTACTACGCGAGGATCCGCACGTTCATGAGAAACTACCGACCGCCTCGGCGCCGCCCTCCGAGGCTCCGGGGCTGGCACATCCGGGCCTACTTCAACGCGCTCATCAAGCTGGGTTTCGCCCGGCGCGACGGCTGGCGTTACCATGGACTGCTGTGGTGGACGCTGTTCAGACGCCCGCGCGCCTACCCGATCGCGATCACGCTGGCGATCGCCGGGCATCACTTCCAGGTCCTGGCCGAGGGGCTTCCCGAGCAGTAACCCCAAGGATGGACCGAAGCAGAAGGCGCGCCGACTCCTTATCGGGGATCGGCCAGCCTCCCTGCGAGTCGGGGTCCTGCTGCACCGGGGGTCTGAGCACCGGGAGCCCGACGCACGACGGACAGCCGTCCTCGCACGGACACTCCTCGACGAGATCGAGACACCCCGTAAGGAGTTCGTCGAAGCGGCGGTAGCCCTGCTCGACGAACCCGAGACCGCCCTCGTAGCGGTCGTAGAGGAACATCGTCGGAGCCCCGGTGTTGGAGCTTTCGACGATCCCCCCGATGTCCCGTCGGTCGCACATGGCGAAGAGCGGCAGCACGCTGATCGCCATGTTCCGTATGCCGACAAGCCCCTCGACCGGGTTCCTGCCCCGCTCGCGCACCGACGCCATCATCTCCTTCGAGGGAATGAACCAGAGCGCGTGGGTCTCCAGATGGAACGGAGGCAGGTCGAGGTTCGACCAGCCGATCGAGTCCATCTTGTAGAACTGGATCTTCTTGAAGGCGGCCGTCATCCACGTGACGGTCGCGTCCCCGAAGACCAGCCTTCCGTCCGATCGTGCGGTGTGCTCCCGTTCCCCTTCGACGCGGATGGATGACTCGAGGATCGGCTGCGTGTAGTAGTCGACCTCCTTCTTCTCGACGTACGCAATCTTCTGCTCCAGGTCGAGATCGCGCACGAAGTAGGTCTCCCCCTCATGCAGGTAGATGGCCTCGGGGTAGACGAGTTCGAGCGCCGACACGCCGTCGACGACGCCGACCGTCCGGTTCTCGTCGCCGACGTCGACGATGGTGTACGTGTCGTCCGAGATGGTCCGGAGGCTCACCTGGCGCGCCGGATACTCGGTCGATGCCCAGTAGTGGCGTCCGTCGAGCTCGCGGACCTCATGGAACTCCTCCAGGAGCGCGAGGATCGGCTCCGTCAGGTCGCCGAAGAGCTCGGCGTCACGACCGGTCACCGGCAGCTCGAAGGCTGCGCACCGCAGGTGCTTGGCCAGGATGTAGCGGTTCTCCGGGTCGATGACGGCGCTCTCCGGCGACTGGCTGAAGAAGTACTCGCCGTGGCGCATGAGGTACTGGTCGATCGGGTCGTTGTAGCCGACGAGGACGGCCAGCGACTCGTCGGAGGTTCGCCCGGCCCTGCCCGCCTGCTGCCACGAACTCGCGATCGTGCCCGGGAAGCCGACGATGATGGCGGCGTCCAAGCTCCCGACATCGATGCCGAGCTCGAGCGCGTTGGTGCTCGCCACGCCCATCAGCTCTCCACTGAAGAGCTGCCGCTCGATCTCGCGCCGCTCCTCGGGGAGATAGCCTCCCCGGTACGGGCGGATCTTCCGGGCATACTCGGGCTTGGTCCGGGCCAGGGTGTCTTTGGCGTACCGGTAGATGAGCTCGGCGACCACGCGCGCCCGGCCGAAGGCGATCGTCTGGAACCCGGCCGCGATGAGCTCGGCCATGAGCCAGTGCCCCTCGACGTTCGAGCTTCTGCGCTCCATCTCGGCCTCATCGAGGAAGGGCGGATTCCAGAGCACGAAGTACTTCCGCCCCCTGGGACTCCCGTCCGTGTCGACCGTCCTGAACGGAAGGCCCGTCAGACCCTCGGCCAGCTCGCCGGGGTTGGCGATCGTGGCGCTCGAGGCGATGAACTGAGGCTGCGAGCCGTAGTGTTCACAGACGCGCCGGAGCCTCCTGAGGACGTTGGCGACGTTCGAGCCGAAGATGCCGCGGTACGTGTGGATCTCGTCGACCACGACGTACTTCAGGTCCTTGAAGAACCGGTTCCACTTGGCGTGGTACGGGAGGATGGCCGCGTGCAGCATGTCGGGGTTCGAGAGGATGATGTTCCCCTCGTCGCGGAGCTTCCGTCGCGTGTGCCGCGTGGTGTCGCCGTCGTAGGTCCCCGACCGCACTGCTCCTCCGATGCGTGCGTCGAGTTCGCGCAGCCGGAGAAGCCCCCGCTGCTGGTCCTGCGCGAGGGCCTTCGTGGGAAAGAGGTAGAGCGCCTTCGAGGAGGGCTCCTCGAGAAGCGTCTCGATGACCGGGACGTTGTAGCAGAGCGTCTTCCCGGACGCTGTGCCCGTCACGACGACGACGTTCTCCCCCCGCCGCACCGCGTCGATCGACTCGACCTGGTGCGAGTAGAGCCGCTCGATGCCGGCGGCCGACAGGGCGGAGGCGAGCGGCCCGGGCAGCGGCCGTCCAAGCTCACCGTACCGCGCCTCGCGGGCCGGCACGGCCTCGATGTGAGCGATCTGCCCGCGGTAGTACCTGTGATGCCGGAGGGACTCGAGGAACCGGGCTATCTCCACACGCTCACTCCCCGATGATCTTGACGAGCACCCGCTTGCGACGCCCGCCGTCGAACTCGCCGTAGAAGATCTGCTCCCACGGACCGAAGTCGAGCTTCCCCGCCGTCACGGCGACCACCACGCCGCGTCCCATGATCTGCCGCTTGAGATGCGCGTCGGCGTTGTCCTCACCGGTCAGGTTGTGCTGATAGGAGCTGACCGGCTCGTGCGGAGCGAGCCGCTCGAGCCAGCGCTCGTAGTCCTCGTGGAGTCCTTTCTCGTCGTCGTTCACGAAGACCGACGCCGTGATGTGCATGGCGTTCACGAGGACGAGTCCCTCGGTGACGCCGGACTCCTCCAGCGCCTCTTCGACCTGCGGGGTGATGTTGATGAACGCCCGTCGTCCGGGCGTGTTGAACCAGAGTTCCTTGCGGTGCGACGTCATGCTCTCCAGCCTTCCCTGTTCAGGATCCGAGTTCCCCCTCGAGCAGGTTCATCATCAGTTCAGCGTTCGTCGCGGCGTGTCCGGCGTGGCAGTTGTTGAAGAACGCGTAGACCTTCTTCGCCTTCGTCTCGAGGTCGAGGAGCTTCCGCGACCACTCTGAGAGCTCCTCGGTCGAGTAATCGTAGTCGTAGCGGTCGCCCCCGCCCCTGCCCCACCAGTTCTTCGCGTTCCGACCGTGGAGCCGGACGTAGGCGGTGCCGGTCGTCGCCTCGGCCAGCGGCGGGACGAGACCCTTGAGCGACGGCTCGTCGACCGAGCAGTAGCCGATGTCGTGCTCCCGGAGAAACGCGAACGTCGCATCCTCCATCCACGAGTCGTGCCGGAACTCGACGAAGAGCTCGTCCGAGGGGAAGCCGTTGCGGAGCCGCTCGAGGTGCGCGAGGGCGTCGTCGTTCTTTTTGAACCGCCATGGAAACTGCGCCAGAAAGCCGCCGAACTTGCCCGCTTCACGGAAGGGCGCCACCGCTTCGAGAAACGAACGGAAGTGCTCGGGCTCGTCCTCGATCTCGTGCGTCATCCCCTTGTAGAGCTTGACCACGAACTCGAACCCCGGCGGCGTCCGCCGCTCCATGCGTTCGAACATCGAGGCGTCCGGGACGCGGTAGTAGCTCGTGTTGATCTCGACGGTATCGAAGTGCCGGACGTATTCCTCGAGCATGCCGTTGCGCCGCGTGCCCGCAGGGTAGAATGTGCCGACCCAGTCGGCGAAGCTGTAGCCCGACGTGCCGATACGGATCCGTCCCTCGCGGCCGAACCAACGCACGCCGGGCGGGCTCGCGCTCGAGTCCCACGCGCCGTTCCCGTCCGGCAGACCGTTCACCTTCTCGGGACCGCCGAAGAGGTCCCCCTGCATGTCGTTCGTTCTCATGGTCGCTTCCTCGTGTCCTCTCAACGTCCCGTCAGCCGCGCGGCGTCCCCCCGTCGTCGATGTCCTGGAACCTGAGCATGTCGGACGGGCTCGACGAGAGGCCCGGCGGGAGCGGAATGGAGTCGAGGTTGGGCGCCGCGTCGTGCCAGCCGGCCATGATCGACGGAGGCCGGTCCTCCCCCAGGCCCATCCGCATGAAGCGCGGCTCCGAGACACGGTGCTTCGAGTACCACATCTTCGCGTTCCTCGAGATGAGGCGGGCGCGGGTGATGGCCTCCTCCCCGAACTTATCACGGATCGCATCGAGAGCGTTCAGGAGCTTCCGGTGCGAGTCCTCGTCCTTCTGCCGGAAGAGGTCGATCTGCATGACCTCCGGAACGCGCACCAGCCCCGAGCAGTTGACCCCCACGAGCCGGATCGCCTGACCGGGCCGCCAGTGGCGGTGCATGAGATCGCGCGCGACCCGGTAGATGACGCGCTCCTCGTCGGTGTAGAACCTGATCTTCCTCTGACGACCGACCGAGTCGAAATCCGAGAACCTCAGACGCATCGAGATGACGTTCCCCATGTACTCCTTCTTCCGCATGCGCCTGGCCACCTGGTCGCACAGGCGGAGGAGCACTTTCTCGGCCTCCCGGATGTCCCAGGTGTCCTCCGGCAACGTGTGCTCGTGGCCCATCGACCGGACCGGCATTCCCTCGTAGTAGGGCACGACCGGCGTGTCGTCCTGGCCGCACGCCATCAGGTGGAGGATCTCCCCCATGATGCCGAAGCGACGCCGGAGCATGGAGACCGGGAACTCCGAGAGCTCGCCGATGGTCGTGACGCCCATCATACCGAGGGCGACCGCGGTCTTCGTCCCGACGCCCCAGATGTCGGTCACCGGTCGGTCCCCGAAGACCCTCATGAATTCGCCCGGGGAGATGACGGTCATGCCGTCGGGTTTCTGCATCCCTGAGCACATCTTCGCGATGAGCTTGTTCGGGCCGATCCCGATCGAGGCCGTGATGCCGCCGAAGCGCTCGCGTACCCTCCTCTTGATCTCCCGGGCGACCTCGTGCGCGTTCTCCCAGGTGCACTCGGTCCCGGTCATCTCGACGAACGCCTCGTCTATCGAGTACGGCTCGACGACGGTCGAGTACGACTTGTAGATGCGGAGGAGCTCGAGCGAGACGTAGATGTACTGCCCCGGGTTCCCCTCGACGGCGACGACGTGCGGGCAGCGCCGGAACGCTTCCGCCGTCGGCATCGCCGAGTGGATCCCGTACTCGCGCGCCTCGTACGACGCCGCCGCCACGACGCTCCTGGTGGTCGGCTTGCCGCTGACGATGACCGGCAAACCCTTGAGCTTCGGGCGGCACATCACCTCGACCGAGGCGAAGAACGCGTCCATGTCGATGTGGAAGACGAGGCGCTCGTCGCGCGACGAGCCGACGCGCGCCTCCTTTCTGTGGCGTCCCAGCATGGTGGTTCCTCTCGGGAATCGCTCCCGGGCGTCACTTCTCCTTCGATGCCCGTTTCTTCGTCACCCGCCGGGCCTTCGTGCGCCGCGACTTCTTCGCCCGGGGCCGCGGCTGGCAGGTCGGGCAGATGAAGCTCGTCGTGCTGCCGACCTTCAGCTTCTCGACGGCCGTGCCGCACGTGGGGCACGCCTTCCCCTCACGGTACGCAACGAGGAGATCGTCGACCGAGAAGCGGCCGGGGCGGCCGAAGAGATCCCGCTCGTAGAACGCTCCGCCCTTTCTGAGACTCGGTTTCAGACCGTCCCGGATCGCTTTCCACAGGCCGTCGATCTCCTCGTCGGTGAGTGAATCGAGCGTGCGGAGCGGGTGCAGTCCCGCCAGAAAGAGGATGTCGTGCACGTAGGCGTTCCCGATGCCGGCGATGCGCTCCTGATTGAGCAGGAACGACTTGACCCCGCCGCGCCTGCCGCCGACGAGCTCCCGGAACTGCCGCTTCGTGAGGTCGAGCACATCGGGGCCGAGCTTCGCGATGGGCGCGTGGTCTTCGAGCCGGGCCGCGACGTGCGTGTGACCGAACCACCAGAAGTTGACGGCGAGGCTGGTACCGTCATCGAGATGGAACGTGACCCGCCGCTTCTCGGGAAGCTCGTCGGACGGCACAAGAAGAAGGTCGCCTCCCATGCCGAGGTTGATGAAAAGGTACCCCTCCGACATGGACGCGACGATCCACTTCCCGCGGTGCGACACATCCTCGAAACGGGAGCCCTTCAGCCGTCGCGAGAACGTCCGCTTCGAGACGTTCAGGCACTTCGGCTGCAGGACCTCGATGCCGGTGATGGTCCGCCCCGTCAGGTGCTTTCGCATCTCGCTCGCCCTGTTCGCTATCTCGGGAAGTTCAGGCATCCTCTAGGAACCCTCCAGATCGGTCCGGGTCAGGAGCCACGCCATCGTCCGGGTGTCGTAGACCAGTTCGAAGAAATCCTCCTCGGTCGTGACGACCGAGAAATGGTGGTGCTTGTACTGCCCCTCGCGCACCTCCCAGCGGCCGGTGATGCGGTCGACGTCGACGACGCGGTTCCGCCACCGGAAGCGCAGGGGGTCGAGCCGGCCGCCGCTGAACCGCGTGAGCACGGTGACGGGCTCGTTGATCTCCTGGATCATGTGGTCCGGTCCTCTTGCTGTTGTCCCTCGCATGTCCCCCACCGCACCTACGGCAGCGCGCCGACCGGCATGAGTCCGAACGGCTCGACCTCGGGCTCGCCGAGCACGCCGGCGACATCCTCGTCGGAGAACGCGCCGACGAACACGGTCCCCAGACCCAGGCTCTCCGACTGCAGATAGATGTTCTCCGCCACCGCGCCGACCTCGATGTGGACGTATCGCTCCGCGCGGGCACCGTACTTGGCCGCCGTCCTCCCGGGGACCGCGCCGATGACGACCACGGCCGCCGCGTCGGCGACCCACTCCTGCGAGAGCGCTGCGTCCGAGAGCATGGGCCGCACGTCCGCGATCTCGACGACCGCGAGGTCGTGCGCCTCCGGGTCGTAGTGATAGAGCCCCGCCGGCAGGTCCGTGACGCGTCCGGCCGCGACGTAGAGCTCGATGGGGTAGAGCGCGCCGGCGGACGGCGCCGCCCGCCGCCCCGCCTCGGTCTCGCCCTGCGCCGCCCAGAGGAGCTGCGAGAGATCGGCGAGCGGGATCGGCGCATCCGAGTAGGCCCTGACCGAGCGCCGTCCGCTGATCGCCCGCTCGACCGGCATGGAACTGATCCTGGGCGCCGGCAGCGCGACCCGGTCGGGCCGGACCGCCCGCGCAGCAGAGAGATTGGTGGTCGCTGTGTCCACCGAACGCTCCATCTCCTTCGCGGGCGCCGGCCCGTCGAGCACGAGCAGGGCGCCCATGATGAGGATGACGAGCGCGATAAAGGAGAACGCCTGCGTCGCCGAGCCTCGTCGTTCTCTTCTGCGTACGTTGTTCATATCCTTCCTCCTCCTTCCGGGGGCGCTTCCGGTGTCCGCCGCGGAACATGTTCTCCGCCGCGATATCCGGAAGGGCCCGCACTAGAATCTCCGCATCAATCCGACGACCGTTCCGAGGATCCGCGCCTCCGCGTCGCCCTCCCTGAGCACGATGTCGTCGTACTCCGGGTTCCGCGCCTCGAGGACGACCTGCTTCCTGCGACGCGTGTAGACCTTGACCGTCGCCTCGTCGTCGATGAGCGCGACGACGACATCCCCGGTCTTCGCAGTCGGCTGCGGGTTCACCGCGACGACGTCGCCGTCGAGGATGCCCGCGTCCCTCATGCTGTCGCCGGTCACGCGAAGAGCGAAGCAGCCGTCGCCCCGCACGAACATGTCGTCGACCGCGATCTCGTCCTCGACGTTCTCGATAGCGAGGACCGGCGCGCCGGCGGCGACGCTGCCGACGAGCGGGATGCGGGCGACGTCGGCCCTCGCGGCGGGCGCGTGGTGCTCGAGCCATTCGATCCCGCGCGAGATACCCTTGTGACGCCGGATGTATCCCCGCTCCTCGAGCGCGTCGAGGTGGTAGCGGACCCCGTTGGTCGAAGCGATCCCGAACGCGTCACCGATCTCGCGGATCGTCGGAGACCGGTCGTGGTCGCGGATCGTCTCGACGATGAAGTCGAGGATCCTCTGCTGCGTTGCTGTCAGGTCGTGCCGCATCGCCACCCTCCCGGAGCGTGTCGCAGCGGGCGTGTCCCGTCCGCCGTTTCAGCAGAAGGGCAGCCTGGAAGCCCCCCTGCACATCCGTGCACCAGACTACTGCACACATGTGCACCCGTCAAGGGGAAAAGAGAGGGCCGCCTGACAGGGCGGCCCCCTGGAAAAGCTCGTGCTGTCGACGCGGTGATGCCGGACGGCTCCCGTCCTCCGATCGACCTAGCTCCCGACCTCCTCGATCCACGCCTTGACCCTCGCTTCGATCCGGTCCCGTACCTGACGGAACTTCTCGAGCCTCTCCTCCTCGGCGCCCTCGTGCGCCGCGGGATCGTCGAACGGCCAGTGAACACGCCGGCCGACGCCGGGAAACGCCTTCGGACAACGCTTCTCCGCCTCGCCACAGACGGTCACGAGGTACCCGAAGTGCTTCCGTCCGAGGTATTCGTCCAGGCTCTTCGAGCGCTGTCCAGCGAGATCGTATCCGACCTCCTCCATGACCTGTCGGGTCATGGGGTTGATCTCTGACGGCTCGAAGCCCGCGCTCGCCGCCTCAAAGCGGTCCCCTCCGTGTCTCCGAAGAAACGCCTCGGCCATCTGACTTCTCGCCGTGTTGCCGGTGCACAGGAAGAGCACGGCCGGTCTGTTCACTGAGTCCTCCTGACTGCATCAATGGCGTTCAGCATCTCGCCGAGCACGTACCGTCTGAACAGCGCCTCGTCCTCCACGAACACCCATATCCCGTCGAGCTTCGACCACGCGACCTCCTCTCCGTCCTCGAGGACGGAGAGCACGAGAGAGCTCTCGAGGATGTCGTATCGCTCGACGAGGCCTTCTTCGCCTTCGTCGTCCAGGTTGACGGTCCGCCACGTGACGGTTCCGCGCTCAAGCTCCGGGGAAAGCGAGTCCGCCAAAACGCCGGCCGTGTACTCCTCGAACCTGACACAGTTCTCGCAGCGGGCCGTTCTGTGGAAGTACAGGACGTCGACCCTGTCGGGCACGGCTCTCAGACTGTCGATCGCCGTCGAGTCGGTCGGGGCGCGCTGAGGTCCGGGCGACGCTGTGTCCGCCGGAACGGACGGCACCGCGGACGCGTCGGCGCCGCCGCTCCCGTCGCCGGCCGGCGACGTAAGGAACAGGACGGACAGAGCCAGAACGGCGATGTTCCTTCGAGACGTCACCTGCTCTCCTTCAGCAGCGAGACGATCTCGTCCTTCGTCATCACGCCCCCGGAGGACTTGACCTCGCCGTCGACGGCCAGCCCCGGTGTCATCATGATGCCGAACGCCATGATCTCGTTGATATCGGTCACCTTCTCGATCTCGACGTCCGCGCCGAGTTCGGCCGCGGCCGCCTCCGCGTTCGCCGCGAGCTCCTTGCACTTGGGACATCCCGTCCCGAGGATCTGAACCTTCACATCCAACCTCCTATCCGCTGATGAGACCGAACAGGAACCCGCTGACGGTCGCCATCACGACGACCAACGCCACGTAGACGAGCGTCTTCCGCGTGCCCATGACCGAGCGGATCACGAGCATGTTCGGAAGCGAGAGCGCGGGCCCCGCGAGCAGTAGAGCCAGCGCCGGCCCCTTCCCCATCCCGTTCCCGATGAGCCCCTGAAGGATCGGCACCTCGGTCAGGGTGGCGAAGTACATGAACGCGCCCGCGATGGCCGCGAAGACGTTGGCGCCGAGGGAGTTCCCGCCGACCGCGCGACTGACCCACTCCGACGGAATGATTCCCTCGCCGCCGGGTCTGCCCAGCAGCAGCCCCGCCACGACGACGCCGATGAGCAGCAGCGGGAGGATCTGCTTCGCGAACCCCCACGTCGACTCAAACCACTTCCTGCCGTCGCCGCCGGACAGGTTGAGGACGAACGACAGGCCGACGACGCCGACGGCGAACGGGACCAGGGGGCCGCCGGTCAGCCAGGCGGTCGCGGCGACGACGACTCCGACCGCGGCCAGCGCGACCGGGCGCACGCCGAACCAGAGAACGAGCACGACGCCGAGAAGGGCCGTCAGTCCCGACGTGATCCACCACTTCGCCTGGTGGACGGCACGCATGAGCCCTCCGGAATCGGAGGCCGCGCCCCAGTTGGCGAAGACCAGAATGGCCACGAGAAGCGCGAAGTACGTCGCGTTCTGCCAGAGCGGCCGCCCGCCGTCATCGTCGGGCCCCTCCGTGTGTCCGGCCGCCCTGACGAGCTCCTCCCTGCGGAAGATGAGATGCATCGCGAGCCCGATGACGACGCTGAACACGACGGCGCCCACGGCTCTCGCGAGTCCGATCTCCGGTCCGAGGACGCGCGCCGTCAGGACGATGGCGAGCACATTGATCGCGGGGCCGGAGTAGAGGAACGCCGTGGCCGGCCCCAGTCCCGCGCCGCGTTTGTAGATGCCCGCGAAGAGCGGCAACACCGTGCAGGAGCAGACCGCCAGGATCGACCCCGAGACGGCAGCGACGCCGTAGGCCAGGACCTTGTTCGCCCTGGGTCCCAGGTATCTGAGCACCGCCCGACCGCTGATGAAGACGGCGATGGCGCCGGCTATGAAGAAAGCCGGGATGAGACACGTCAGGACGTGCTCGCGCGCATACGACCGAACGAGGAGGAGCGACTCCCTGAGCGCGTTATCGAAGCGGGGCGCGCCGACGGGCAGGTGGAACGCGACGACGAAGACGAGCACCATCGCCGCGAGGACCTTCCACTCTCTCTTCAGATCCATGGTCTCTCTCCCGAAGCGAGCCGCCCGGACGTCACAGGCGGGTCACCAGCAGGTAGACCCCGCCGGCGATCACGAGCACACCGCACGCCCTCCGAAGCCATATGGCGCCGCCTGAGCGCTCGGTCCAGTTCAGATAGCGCTGGACGACCTCAGTGAACGTCCCCGCAAGGACGATGACCGCGCAGTGCCCGATGCCGTACGCCAGAAGCAGAACGACGCTGTAGGCGAGGCTCGTGCCCGCGATGCCCAGCACGACGCCGAGCATGGGGGCCATGTAGGCGAAGGTGCAGGGCCCGAGCGCGACGCCGAAGATGAGCCCGAGCACGAAGGCCGCGAGCCCGCCCTTGCGCTTCACGGCCACGCCGCTCGGACCCGACCACGGCGCGGGCACAAGGCCGATGAGGTGAAGACCCACCAGCACGAGCACACCGGCTATCACGTACGTCGTGACGCTTCCGAGGTCTCCCATGATGCGTCCGGCCGCGGCCGTGGCGACCCCGATGGCCGCGATGGTGATGAGGATGCCCACGGAGAAGTAGAGGGAGATCAGGAAGGCGCGCCTCGTGGAGATCCTCCCTTGCCCATCGACGAACCCGACGATCAGCGGGATGCTGGCGAGATGACAGGGGCTCAGGACGACGCTCAACACGCCCCAGGCGAGCGACGCCGAGAGCGCCACCAGCGGCGCTCCCTGAACTGCCCTTGTGAGGTTCGCGAAGAGCTCACCCATGCTGCCTGCATCCTCCCCTGTCAGGTGGTCCGGAACCTAGCTTGTGGGTGAGGACGGCTCGAACTCATATCCGAGCTCCCGCCACTTCGCCAGGATCTCCTCCCTGGAGTAGAAACCCTGGTGACGGAAGAGCTCGTCGCCGGACTCATCGAGAAAGAGCTGCGTTGGGATCACGTTCACGCCGTACTCGCGAGCGGCCTCGGGCTCCTTCCAGACGTCGATGAAGACGACCTCGAAATCCCCCTCGTACGTCGTCCGCAGCTCCTCGAGAATGGGCGCCATCATCTTGCACGGCGTGCACTTGTCGGCGCCGAGGTCGATCAGCTTGGGCAGGTCACGGTTCGCGACAGCATCGCCGGAGGACGGCGCCGTCGTGTCCCCTCGGGTCCTCCCTGCGTCTCCGTCCGAACGGACGCCTGCGTCCTCGCCGCTCCTGTCGCACGCGGCGACGAAGCACGTCAGGATGAGAACGAGCGCCAGAACCGATCTACCGAATCGGCCCCGCTTCGCTGCAGTGGCTCCTGTCATCACGAATCGGTTCTCCTTCCCCGGAGCACGGCCTCGACACATTCGAAGAACCTCAGCACGCACGGCACCTGCAGATGGTAGTAGATGTGCGAGCCGCGTTTCTCGGCCGAGACGATGCCGGCCGAGCGCAGGACCGAAAGATGACGCGACACCGTCGACATGTCCGCGCCGACGAGCTCCGTCAGGTCGTTGACGCAGCGCTCTCCCTCGGAGAGGACATCCACGATGTAGAGGCGCGTCGCGTGGGCCATCGCCTTGATGATCTCGGCGCGCTCCCTGTACGTCGCCTCCTCCTCAGAACGCATGGGAAGCTCCCTTCTCAAACACTTGCGCATTTTACCAAATCGCCAAGACTTGCGCAAGGGCAGGCGCCCGCTCAAAACGCAGAGAGGCCCCGGGAATCGCGTCCCGGGGCCTCCTGTCGTCACACGCCTCAGCTCCGGAGAAGCCGGCGCGATCTCGTCTTCCTCTAGTACCCGCTCCCCATCGAGGACAGCGCACCCATGAGTCCGGCCGTCCCCATGACGATCATCGAGATGATCGCCACGACGATGCCGATGAGCGCCAGGATGCCCTGGATGGTGAAGTACGTCTTGACCTTCGAGAGCGACTTGTGGAGCTCTCGCTTGTCCCCCATCTGATGCGCTCCCTCGACGGCGCTCGCCGACTGGAACAACAGCACGCCGAGCCAGATGGGAAGCCAGCAGACGATGATGCCGACGACCGTGAAGATCATGATGATGCCGTAGATTATCATGAGGACGCCAAGGAACTTCATCCAGCCCTTCGCTTCGAAGAGCGGGCTCGAGACGTCCTTGACGATCTGGTCTCCGCCCGACGGCGCCGGGGACGACTCCGGAACCTGGGGCTTCTCCGCATACTCGCCCATCTCACACCTCCAGCAGGGGCCCACGCCGACTCCACACGCCGGCAGACTAGCAGGGCGTCTGAACGCCCGTCAAGCACTGTAACGCTATTCCTCGCCTGACCCGCCATCGTGGTCGTGACCGAAGTCGTCGCGATCGTAGGTCATGCCGGGCTTCCATGCCGACATCGCCCTCAGCCGCTCGATGATGCCGGGGAGCGTTTCAAGCGTCCTGTCGACATCCTCGCCGGTCGACCACCGGCCGAGCGTTAACTGAAGCGACCCGTGGGCCTCCTCGTGGAGCACCCCCATCGCGATCTGCACGTACGACGGCTCGAGCGTCTTGACGGAGCAGGCCGACCCGGTCGAGGCGCGGATGCCCTCCATGTCGAGCGACAGGATGAGGCTCTCGCCCTCGATGTACTTGAACCGGATATTGACGTTGTTCGGAAGCCGCCGCTGCCGCGAGCCGTTGACCTCCGCGTCCTCGATGGAGCCGAGGATACCCTCGAAGAGGCGGTCGCGAAGCGATCTCACGCGCTCGACGTCGGACGCCATCTCGTCGGCCGCGAGCTCGGCCGCCTTCCCGAAGCCGACCAGACCCGGGACGTTCTCGGTGCCGGACCGGAGCCCCCGCTCCTGCCCGCCGCCGTGAAGGACTGCCTCGAGCCGGGTCCCCTTGCGGACGTAGAGGGCGCCGACGCCCTTCGGTCCGTAGATGTCGTTCGATGAGAGGGTCACGAGATCGAACGGGAGCGTCGAGACGTCGACCGGGACCCAGGCCTGGGCCTGGACGATGTCCGTGTGGAACAACACGCCGCGGTCCTTCACGAGCGTGGCGATCTCGCCGACCGGCTGAATGGTGCCGACCTCCCCGTTCGCCGTCATGATGGAAACGAGGATGGTGTCGTCCCGGAGCGCCTCCTTCACGGCCGCCGGATCGACGGTCGCCTCCGAGTCGACCGGGAGATACGTGACCTCGAATCCCTGCTTCTCGAGATACTTGAGCGGCGTGATGACCGAGCGGTGCTCGATGACCGACGAGACGATGTGCCTGCCCTTGTCGGCCATCCTCCGGGCGACGCCCTTCAAGGCGAGATTGGATGCCTCGGTGGCGCCCGACGTGAAGACGATCTCCTTTGGCTCACCGCCGATGAGGGACGCGACGCGCGCCCTGGCCGTCTCGACGGCCTCGCGGGCCGGGTCGCCGTCGGAATGGAGCACGGCGGGGTTTCCGAACCGCTCCGTCATGTAGGGAAGCATCTCCTCGACGACGCGCGGGTCGACCGGCGCGCCCGACTGGTAGTCCAGATAGCCTCGCGCTGCCGGAACCTCCGGCATGGATCCTCCCTTCGCTGTGACAACAGAACGCGTCAAGAGATGTCGCGCGTCCGTCAGAAGCTGATGACGGCATCGGCCTCGAGCATGAGGTCGTTCAGTGTGGCGGCGCCGACGACGTCGCACTGCCCGATGTAGTCGCCGCGCGACAGTCCGAGCATCTGGGTGCTCTGGTCGCACGCCTGGAGTTTCACGCCAGCATCGGCCGCCCGCCTGAGCACGTCGGAGAGCCTGGGAAAGCCCCCGAGCTGCACCCGCTCAGCCTCTCCGGCCTTGACGACCGTCACGCCCTTCCCGAGGAAGTAGACGATCGCGTCGATGCCCATCGATGCGGCGGTCGTAGCGAGGACGAGAGGCGCGTAGGTCCTCTCTGGCGTGTCGACGCCCGAGGTCTGAACGTACAGTATCCGCTTCCTGTCTGCCACGGCTACCTCCGACGGATGAGGAACCTGAATGTCCCTTCGGTCTCATCGACCGACACCAGTTCGTTGCCCGTCCTCCTGGCCCAGCTCTCGATGTCCGACCTCGAGGACGGGTCGTCCGCGAGCACCTCGAGCACCTGTCCAGGGTCGAGCGCCTCGACGGCCTCGTTCGTGCGGATGACGGGCTCGGGACAGAACTGTCCGATCATGTCGAGCGTGTCTGCGATCTCGGGGTTCTGTCGCTCGGACATGGAACACCTCCCCCAAATAGAAGACCCGCGAGCCCCGTGCCAGGATGCGCGCACAGTAAACAAGACGAAGCCCGCGAGTCGATTGTGCTCACCTCTGTGTTCTACATCTTGGGATGCCGACACGGGCCCCGGGATTCGCGCCTTATGAGAGGCCGAGAACGAGGATCAGAAGCCGTCGGATAGCCGAGAAGTAGGGATCGAGAAGGCCGAAGAAGACGAGGGCGATGATCACGAACATGCCGTAGCGCCCGAAGGCAAGGTATCGACCCGCCGTGTCGGGCGGAAGCACGGCTGCGACAAGGCGCGAACCGTCGAGCGGAGGCACAGGGATGAGATTGAAGAACGCGATGATCATGTTGAACCACGCGCCCAGCATCCCGATGAACTGGACCCACGTCGGCCAGCCGAGATGCACCGCCGTGCGGAAGATGAGCGCGTAGACGATGACCTGGAGGAAGTTGGACCCGGGGCCCGCCGCCGAGGTGATGGCGAACCCGCGGAGCGGGTCCTTGAAGTACCGGATGTCGACCGGCACCGGCTTCGCCCATCCGATGATGAGCGGCATGCCCGTCACACGGCTCGTGAGGAAGAGAATGCCGGGCACGAGGATGCTGCCGAACGGATCGATGTGCGGGATGGGATTGAGCGTGAGCCGGCCCATTCTCCGGGCCGTCGGATCGCCGAGCTGCTCAGCGGCATACCCGTGCGAGACCTCGTGCACGATGATGGCGAACATGAGCACGACGATCTGAATGATGATGACGACGGGCCTCGACAGGCCGAGCCCCGTCTGCGTACTGGCCAAGGCCAGGATCTCGTCGAGCCCGACGCCCATGAGCCCCGCCGCCAGGCAGGATGGAGCGAAGCGCATCGTTCCTTCCGGCACGTTCACGCGCCCTCCCTCCAGGCGTCGACGAGCCCGACGATCTCGGGGAACGTCGTCATGATGTCGCAGTCCACCGGACCGTAGGCCCCTACAGGATCGAAGAGCACGGGACGGATGCCGGCGCCCCGCGCGCCGACCACGTCGACCGCGTAGTAGTCGCCGACGTAGACCACCTCCTCGGGCGACAGCCCGCCCAGGTCGAGGGCCGCCCGGAAGATCGCGACGTCGGGCTTGCTCGTACCGACGACCGCCGAGTCGATGACGAAGTCGAAGTCGTCGCGGATGCCGATCCCCCTGAGCCTGTCGTCGAGACGACCGTCAGAGTTCGAGACGATGCCGATGACATCGACCCTCTCGCGCAGCGCCCCGATCGTGTCGCGGTACCCCTCGACGGGCACCTTCCAGATGCCGAGACCTTCGTCGTTGGCGTCGCGCGTGAGCTCGATGGCGGCCGGGATGCTCTCCTCCGCCAGACCGAGATGCCTGTAGAACGGTGTGTAGTAGATGTCCCAGAAGGACATTACATCACGCCCGGACGACGAAGCCACCGCCTCATCGAACGCCGAGCGCGCGTGCGCCTCGGCCGCGACGGCATCATCGACGCCGATCGCAGCGCCGAGCCTGCCGGCCACGTCACGGTAGATCCCGTAGTCTGGAAAGATGAGCGTGTTGCCCGCGTCGAAGTAGACGCCCCGGATCATTGCCTCCCTGGATGGTCGCGCGTTTCAGTCAGAGGCGGCCCGGTCGACCATCGCGCCCGCGTTGAGCGCGTGGAGCCAAGCGTTCTTGTAGTGGCTGAGCGCGGTCCTCTCGGACCCGATCGCCCCGCCCTCGGCGGCCTGCCCTGACGCGAAGGCGGTCCGCATCGAGGTCGCGGCGAAGAGCGCCGTCTGAAGCTCCAGATCTTCCCTGAGCCGGCGGTCGACCTCCTCGAGCACGTCGAGCCGTTCGCTCTGCGGGTCGTTGTCGCTGTACCCGGCGTCCTCCCTGTAGCGCGCCTCGATATCGTCCCTGACGCCGGCGACATAGTTACCCGTGTAGTAGACGCCGTACTCGACCAGCAGCCTGTCGGCCATCACGATACGTCTCGCCAGATCGCTCACCCTGGTCGTGACGATCTCATCGAGACCCTCCATCTCGAGGATCCCCTGGACCATATCGCCGACGACCTCCTGATCGCGAAGGAATACCTTCCACGGGACGGCGTAGTGCCCGTTCTGCCGAGGCGCGTCCTCGACCATATCCAGCGTTCCGAGGATCTCCTGGAGCGCGGTCGCCATGCCCCCGAACGCGAGACTCGATGTCCGAGCCTCCTCGAGGGCCGGGACTATCCGCGCCGCGAGCCGCCGGGCCTCGCTCGTCGCCAGAAGGACCTGGTCCCACTCGGCGTCCAGAAGGGTGCTGCCGCTCTCCCGAATCTCCCACACAATCTCCTCGAGTTCGTCCGCCTTCGCAACCACTTCGTTCGCCACGGTTCCCAGGTTCGCCGTCGCCTGGTTGATGGTGACCGCCGACTCCGCGATCGAGCTGTACTCACCCTTGTCCAGCGCGCGGCGGCCGGCGCGCGCGCTCGACGAGAGCTCGCCGCCGATCCGGTCGGCGGCCTGGCCGAGCGCCAGCAGGCGGTCGACGGTGTCCTCGAACTCCCTCGCTATCTTCCGGCTCTCCCCCGCGGCGGACTCGTGCCACACGACGAAGCCGAACAACGTGTCGCGGACCGCGCCCTCGGCCGTCACCAGTCTGGAGATGCCGCGGATCCCGAACGCGGAGTCGATCTCACCGATCTGCGCGATCGTCGACTCGATGCGCTCGGTCACCCCCGCCAGCTCCCCGGCCGACGCGAGAACCAGGCCCATCCCCGTCTCCTCGTCCGTCTCGGCGAGCGTGACCGCCTCGCCCGCAACACCCTCGATGAAGGCCCGACGGTGCTCCAGGGACGACTCGACGAGCCAGCGAGGGAGCGGGACGTTGTAACCGTACCCGCTCTCAGGCGGAGCCGTCGGCGTCATGTACGGGGCGGTCTCCTGTGCGGCCGCCGACCCGCCGAGAACGACAACGGCCGCCGTCAGCCACACGAGACGCAGCATCATCGGTCTCAACGCCCTCTGTTCTCTCATCGTGCCTCCCGTTGTGCATCGAGTCGGACGCCCGGACTGAGGTCCGCGCGTCCCTGCGGATGGTACCACAAGGTCGGCGGACGCACCAAGCTGCCCGGCCGCCTCCTCCTGAGCCACTTGCCCTTCGACCCTTCTCCATGCATAATCGTTTCCCGAAGTACAGATGTAACAACGAGAAGCGGAACTGACGCACCACTCAATCCGAAAGGAGCCTGCATGTCTGCGGGAAGACACCTAATACTCCTCTTTAGTGTGTTCGTCGCCGCAACGGCACCCGCCGTGCCGACGGCCGCGGCCCCCGAGCCGCTCGAGCTCGACGAGGCCGCGCGGATCATCGGCGAGGCCGGCGGCGTCGAGGAGCACCCGGACGCGAACGCGGTGGTCATCTTCGACCGTACGCTGGTCGAGTTCGACGAGACGGGCGCGTTCGAGCAGTACAGCCACTCTCTCACGAAAGTCCTGACAGACGAGGGCGTCGACGACTTCGCCGACCACTCGGCCGTCTACCACCAGCGCTACGGCACCAACGAGATCCTGATGGCGCGCGTCATCAAGCCGGACGGTTCGGAGATCGTCGTCGGAGACGAGTTGGTCACGGACGGCACGCCTCCCTCGCTCTCTGCGATGAACATCTACGAGACCGATTTCCGGGAGAAGACGATCGTCTTCCCGAACCTCGAGCCGGGCGACGCCATCGAGCTCCTGACGCACGACGACTACGAGCCGCTCATCGAGGACGCCTTCGCACAGACGTTCTACCTCCAGTTCAGCGAGCCGATCCTCGAGTCGAGCGTGACGATCCAGGGTCCGCCGGACATGCCCCTGAAGCACGCCGTCGTCGGCGACGTCGAGGTCGAGTTCGAGGAACGGTCTGTCGTCGAGGACCCGGACCGCGGCGAGGGCGGGGACTGGACGTACTACACATGGACAGCCCGGGACGTTCCGAAGATCGAGCGGGAGATCGGTATGGCGCCGATGGCGCAGATCGCCACGCGCGTCAACGTCTCGACCGTCCACGAGTGGGAGGAGCTCTCCGACAAACTCTGGCGGATGTACGACGACAAGTGCATCGCCGACGATCAGGTCCGCGAGCTGGTCGCCGACCTGACGGAGGGCCTCGAGACGAAGGAGCAGAAGATCCGCGCGATCCACTACTGGATTCTCGAGAACGTCCGCTACCTGGGGATCGGGATGGACTTCGGGGCCTTCCTCGAGCCGCACACGCCTGCGTACACCCTCGAGAAGGAGTACGGCATCTGCCGCGACAAGGCCGTTCTCATGGTGGCCATGCTCGAGCAGATCGGCGTCCCCGCGTGGGTGACGGTGATCAACGTTTCTAAGAAGACCGACCCCGAGGTCCCGAACACGTCGTTCGAGCACGGCATCGTCGCGATCGAGGGCGAGAACGGCGAGTACGTCTTCATCGACCCGACGCAGGAGACCAGCCGCGAGGTCTACGCCACCTACCCCGGGGACCGCTGGGTCATGGTCCTCAGGGAGGGCGGCGAGGAACTCCTCAAGGCCCCGCACTATCCGCCGAGCAGGAACTCCGGAATGATCGTAGAGAAGGCCGAGCTCTCCGAGGACGGATCGATCTCCGGAACGGTGACCGTCACGGGCAACGGGATGTACGAGGAGATCCTCCGCCAGATCGCCAGGGCCACCTCGCCTCAGCAGATGAAGATGATGTGGGAGGAGTCGGTCCAGGCGCTCTATCCGGGCGCCACGATGACGAGCTTCGACTCGTCGGACCCGGAGGACCTCTCGACGCCGCTGACGATCACCGTCGGCTACGCCGTCGATGACTATCTGCTCGACGCCGATCCATATGTGCTCTTCCGTGTCCCGTCGGCCACCGGCGCCTTCGACTTCATGTCACAGCTGCTGGTCGGAAGACTGACGTCGCTCCCCGAGAGGGAGCACCCTGTTCACCTCGGCATCACGATCGGCCTGAACGAGGAGGCCGAAATCGCGATCCCCGAGGGACTCACCGTCAAGAGCATGCCGGACCCGGTCACGTTCGAGCAGGGTGTCGTGTCGCTCGACCTGGACTACGGCTACTCGCCGCCCGCGGAGACCGGAGGCGAGGGTGTTGTCAGCTACTCCAAGTCGTTCGGCGTCGACTCGTTCCAGATATCGCCGGAGGAGTACAAGAACCTGCGCCGCGCGGCCCGCATGGCGGACCGGTCGATCCGCGGCGAGATCATCCTCAAGAGAGAGGAGGGCTAGATGCGACGCTTCGCCTCTGTGCTTCTGATCCTCGCGCTGGCCGCTCCCCTCGCGTGGTGCGACCAGTGGCAGGACGTCGACGTGGCCGAGCTTCGGGAGAACGCGCCGGACGCCGAGGAGTACCCGGACGCCTCGGCCCTGTTCCTGAAGATCCAGAAGTTGATCGACGTGGACGCCGAGGGGGCCGTCACGACAAGGAGAAACGTCCTGACGAAGACCCTGACCCTCAAGGGCCGCGAGAACTACGCGAACCAGTCATTCTACTACAACGCGGACCGCGAGGAGCTCGAGCTTGTGAAGGGCGTCACCATCCGGCGGACGGGCAGGACGGTCGAGATCGAGCCCGACGCCATCAACGACGTCACGCCCGCGTTCCTCGAGGGAGCGACGATCTACGCCAACGTCGTCCAGAAGGTGTTCTCGTTCCCGGTCGTCGGAAAGGGCTCGACGATGGAGCTTCAGCTTCTGACGCGCATGGAGCCCGCGCCCGACGGCAGCTTCTCGGGGATCGAGTACTTCCGGGGAGAGGATCCGATCCTCGACAAGGAGGTCGTCTTCACGCTGCCGGACGGCGTGACACTGACGACGGCGGTCGTTGAGGGCGACGCCGGGTTCGCGGATGCCGATGCCGACTTCGACGATCAGGCATGGCACGTACGGGACGTGCCCGGGCTCGTGCCCGAGGAGAACATGCCCCCGACGGCCGAGCTCTACCCGCGCGCTGTCTACTCCTCGTACGAGGACTGGCAGGGACCGTCGGCCTTCTTCGCCGACGTCTTCTACAAGCACGTCGAGACGGACGGTGACGTCGCGGCGCGCGCGGCGGAGATCACCGAGGGGGCTGCCGACACCGACGGGATCATCCGTGACGTTTTCCTCGAGGTTGCTGAGAACGTCCGGAACGTCTATCTGGATCTCGGCCTCGGCGGCTACGAGCCGAACAACGCGTCGCTCGTCATGGAGAACCGCTACGGCGACACCCGTGACAAGGCCGTGCTGCTGGTCAGCATGCTGCGCGCGGCGGGCGTCGACGCCTGGCCGGTGCTGGTCAACGACGGCCCGGTGACATTCGTCGACGACGTGCCGACGCTGGAGCAGTTCGACAGTATCCTCGTCGCTGTCAGGTCGAGCGACGGCTACCGCTTCCTCGACCCCTTCCTCGACAACGTGCACTACGGCTATCTCTACTGGGGTCGCGGCAACACGGGGCTCGTCGTCATGGATGACGGTTCCGGCGAGCTCGTCGAGATACCGCCCTTCAGTCCGTCCGAGAACGCCAGCGAGCGCAGCATCGTCGCCGAGCTGGACGACGACGGCGCGGCGGAGCTCGTTGCGAACGCCGAGGTGTCCGGGTTCTTCGACCGCAGGTGCAGGGCCGCCCTCAAGGACGCGACCGACAGCGAGGTCCAGAAGTTCTTCGAGGAGGCGACCGGCAGCATCGGTCCCGGAGCCACCGACGTCGAGCACTTCATGACCGATCTCAAGAACCTGCTCGAGCCGGTCAGGGTCCGTCAGACGATCGACGCGCCCGATTTCGCAGTGCCGCAGGGCGACATGATGATCCTCCGCGTCCCGGAGTTCCCGTTCGCCTTCGCGCGCGTCGCCGTCGAGCCGTCGCTGGCGGAGCGGGAGTTCTCCTTCATGCTTCCGGCCGAGCTCGTGAGCATCTACGAGTTCAGGACCCGGATTCCCGAGGGCTACGAGCCGATCCGGATCCCCGAGCCGATCGAGGTCGCGACGGACGACGCCGTCTTCGAACTCGCGTGTGAGTGGGACCGGGAGGAGCGCTCGGTCGTCTGGACCAAGCGCATCGAGTTCCTCTCGAAGCGGGTTCCACCCGAACGGTACGCCGACTTCAAGGCGGCCTACGACCGCCTGCTGTCGCCGAAGAACGGCCTCATTCTGCTGGAGAAGGCCTAGGGGGCGTCGTGGGATTCAGACCACTCGAGGAGATCGCGGGGGCGATCGAGCGTAAGCGCGTGCCGTTCTCCGATCTCATGCCGGGGCGCGTGCGCCGCATTCTCCTGGTGTCGAGCCTGTACGACTCGTTCACGTTCCAGGAGGACGGCAACCTCGGCGAGATGCTCTTCACCGAGTATCAGGAGCTGAACCTGAGCTCCGCCCCGACGATCTTCCGCGTGTCGACCGCGCGCGAGGCCATCGAGCGGGTACAGGAGATCGACCCCGACCTCATCATCACGATGCCGCGCGTCGGCGACATGGACGTCTTCGAGTTCGGCAGGCTCATCAAGAGCCACTCGTCCGACCTCCCGGTCGTTCTCCTCGCCTACGACACGAGAGAGCTCTCGCTTCTCAAGGCGCGGGAGGACCTCTCGTGCGTCGACCGCATCTTCGTGTGGCTCGGCGACGCCCGGGTCTTCCTCGCCATCATCAAGTGGGCCGAGGACCGGATGAACCGCGCGCACGACGCGGCGACGGCCGGCGTCATGAGCATCCTGCTCGTGGAGGACTCTGTCCGCTTCTACTCCGCCTACCTGCCGATGCTCTACGGCGAGATCATGGAGCAGACGCAGGCCCTCATGTCGGAGGGCGTCAACCGCATGCAGCAGCTCATGCGGATGCGGGCCCGCCCCAAGATCCTGCTCGCCACGACCTTCGAGGAGGGACGTGCGATCTACGAGAAGGCCCGCGGGGACATGCTCGGCGTCATCGTCGACGCGCGATTCCCGAAGGACGGCGAGCTGGACGACATGGCCGGCGTAGCCTTCGCGTCCATGGTCAAGGAGCACGACCCGACGACGCCGGTGCTCATCCAGTCGACGACCCGGACCTGCACGGAGGAGGCCTTCAGCGTCGGGGCCACGTTCCTTCAGAAGACGTCGCCGACACTGATGCACGATGTCCGCGCCTTCATGCGGGACCATCTGGGGTTCGGCGACTTCATCTTCCGGACGCCCGACGGCACGGAGGTCGCGCGAGCCGGCGACCTCAGGAGACTCGTCGAGCTGGTGCGAACCGTCCCCGACGAGTCCCTCATGTACCACGCCCGGCGCAACGACTTCTCGACCTGGCTGATGGCCCGGACCGAGTTCGACCTGGCCAAGGCGCTCCGGGCGATCGCCGCGGACGAGTTCGACTCCTCCGAGGAACTCCGGGAGTACCTCCTCCGAGCGCTCAAGGAACACAGATTCCGGGCCCGGGCCGGTCTGGTCGAGGAGTTCTCCAGCGAGACCTTCGAGGCAGAGACTTCGTTCACGCGCATCGGACGCGGGTCGCTGGGAGGCAAGGGCAGAGGGCTGGCTTTCATGAACTCGCTCCTGGACGCCTACGAGATCGAGGACAAGATTCCGGGCGTTCGGATCACGGTACCGCAGACCGCCGTCGTGGCGACCGACGTCTTCGACCGGTTCATGGAGACGTCGGGACTCACGTCCCTGGCGCTCTCCGAGGACGACGACGTGACCATCCGCGCGGCCTTCCTCGCCGCCCGTCTTCCCGAGGAGACCATCAGCGAGCTCCGGGCCTTTCTCTCGCGCGTCCGGTATCCCCTGGCGGTCAGGTCGTCGAGCCTCTTCGAGGATTCCTCGTACCAGCCGTTCGCCGGGATCTACCAGACCTACATGCTCCCGAACACGCACGACGACCTCGAGGTGCGGCTCGACGAACTCTGCCGCGCGATCAGGCTGGTCTACGCCTCGACCTACTCGGCCGACTCGAAGAGCTACATCGAGTCGACGACGAACCGCCTCGAGGAGGAGAAGATGGCGGTCGTCATCCAGCAGATCACGGGGCGGAGGCACGGCGACGTCGTCTATCCGAACGCCGCGGGCGTCGCCAGAACGTACGACCACTATCCCATCAAGCGGATCGAGCCGGAGGACGGCGTCGCCTGCGTCGCCCTCGGGATGGGGAAGACCGTTGTCGAGGGGGGCCGCTGCATCCGGTTCTCCCCGGTGAAGCCCCGGGCGCTCTATCAGTTCTCGACGCCGGACGACTACCTGAACAACGCGCAGCGTCAGTTCTATGCCCTCGACCTGACGAAGAAGGCTCCCGTCCGGAAGCCGACCGACGAGCCGGAGGCGAACCTGACGCTTCTCGATGTCGAGGCAGCCTCTGAACACGGGACCTTCCTCCCCGTCGGCTCGGTCTACGTTCCGGAGAGCGAGCGCATCTACGACGGCTCGGGCAGGCCGGGGGTCAAGCTCGTCACGATGGCCGGGCTGCTCTCGGGCGACCGTTTTCCGCTGCCGGAGACGCTGGCTTTCCTGATGGAGGTCGGGAAGTCGGGCTTCACGTGCCACGTAGAGATCGAGTTCGCGGTCATGCTCAACGAGGACGGACCCCACGAGTTCTCGTTCCTCCAGATCAGGCCCCTCGTCCTCGAGGCCTCGACCGAGGAGATCGACCTCTCCGGCATCGACAGCGACGACGTGCTCTGCTCGTCCGGCAGCTCGCTCGGGCACGGCGCGGCCGAGGGCATAACCGACATCGTGTACGTACGCCCGGACACGTTCGATCGGAACGCGACCGTCAGGATCGCCGATGAGGTCGGGAAGCTCGACCGGTCCCTCCGGGACGCCGGGCGCACGTACCTGCTCATCGGTCCCGGTCGCTGGGGAAGCGCGGACCGCTGGCTCGGGATCCCCGTCAGCTGGCGCCAGATCGCCGGGGTCGGCGCGATCGTCGAGACCGACATGCCCGACATCGCGGTCGACCCGTCCCAGGGCTCGCACTTCTTCCAGAACATCACCTCGTTCGGGATCGCGTACCTGACGGTGCGCCCGGAGGACGAACACTCGTCGCTCGACAGCGAGTGGCTCGACAATCAGCCGGCCGAGGAGGAGACCGGGTACCTGAGGCACATCAGGCTCGAGGAGCCGCTCCGCATCCTCGTCAACAGCACCGACCGGCACGGGGTCATCCTGAAGCCGGGGAAGGACGGACGGAAGACGGACGGGTGAGGAGGCGGGCGCGATCGGGGAGCTTTGCCCCGGGGCGCGGCCCGACAACACGTACAGAGAAGAAGAAGGGGGTCGGCAGTGAGGATGCCGACCCCCTCTTCGTTGTCCGGCGGATCATTGACGCGACCCGCCGTGGTGTGACGGGCTAGATGACGCCCTGGTCGAGCATCGAGTCGGCGACCTTGATGAAGCCGGCGATGTTCGCACCCATGACGTAGTTCCCCTCGTCCCCGAACTCCTTCGAGGTCTCGAAGGCGGCCGAGTGGATCGACTTCATGATGCCCTGCAGGCGGTTGTCGACCTCCTCGCGCGTCCAGGAGAGCCTCAGGCTGTTCTGGCTCATCTCGAGGCCGGAGACGGCGACGCCGCCGGCGTTCGCGGCCTTGCCGGGGCCGTAGAGGATCTTCTTGTCGAGGAAGATCTCGATGCCCTCGGGGACCGTCGGCATGTTCGCGCCCTCGGAGACGACGTAGACGCCGTTCGAGACCAGGTTCTGGGCGTCCTTCTCGCTGATCTCGTTCTGGGTCGCGCTCGGGAAGGCGCAGTCGGCCTTGTGGTTCCAGAGCGGGTTGTGATCGGCGCTCGCATCGCGCTCGGTATAGACGGCGTTCGAGTACTTCGCCGCGTACTCCTTGATGCGGCCGCGCTTGACGTTCTTGAGCTCCATGACGAACGCGAGCTTGTCGCGGTCGATGCCCTCCTCGTCGTAGATGTAGCCGGACGAGTCGGACAACGTGACCGGCTTCGCGCCGAAGTCGAGGAGCTTCTCGCAGGCGAACTGCGCAACGTTGCCCGAGCCGGAGACCAGGCAGGTCTTGCCCTTGAGGTCCTCGCCGCGGGTTCCGAGCATCTCCTGCGCGAAGTAGACGGCGCCGTAGCCCGTCGCCTCGGGACGGATGAGGCTGCCGCCCCAGTTCCGGCCCTTGCCGGTCAGTACGCCGGTGAACTCGTTCGTGAGCTTCCGGTACTGGCCGTAGAGGAAGCCGATCTCGCGGCCGCCGACGCCGATGTCACCGGCCGGCACGTCGGTGTTCGGACCGATGTGACGGAACAGCTCGCTCATGAAGGCCTGGCAGAAGCGCATGACCTCGGTGTCGCTCTTGCCCTTCGGATCGAAGTCCGAACCGCCCTTGCCGCCGCCCATCGGGAGCGTCGTCAGGCTGTTCTTGAAAACCTGCTCGAAGGCCAGGAACTTGAGGATGCCGAGGTTGACGCTCGGGTGGAACCTGAGGCCGCCCTTGTAGGGACCGATCGCGCTGTTCATCTCGATCCGGTAGCCACGGTTCACAT
The DNA here is from genome assembly GCA_014728125.1 of Candidatus Effluviviaceae Genus V sp. Taxonomy (NCBI): domain Bacteria; phylum Candidatus Effluviviacota; family Candidatus Effluviviaceae; species Candidatus Effluviviaceae Genus V sp. The sequence goes on along the minus strand of WJMD01000014.1, from coordinate 6,084 downwards.
GGACATCGCCGGAGTCGTCGACCCACGGAACGCGGAACATGATGATGCGCTCGGGCTCGACGATCCGCTCGATGATCTTGGCCTTGCGGTACTCGGGGCGCTGGTCGAGGACGGGCCAGATCGTCTCCACGACCTCGCACACCGCCTGGTGGAACTCGTCCTGCGCCGGGTTCTTCGCCTTGACGCCATCAAGGAAGGCATCACACGCAGCGGCTCTCGCCATTCTTCACTCCTCCTGCTGGAACGTGAGGAACTGAACTACCGGACGGGCTCTCCCGTCCGCCACCGGGCCCGCTGTGGGCCCACACCGGTCGAACATCGTACTGCTTCGGAGGGCCTCCTTTCGAACACCGACCCCGGGATTCCGGACCTGCTCCGGCCGTCGTCGGCCCGGCCGCCGTCCCGGGTCGGTGCGGCATGGAATGCCCCCGGATGTCTCCACCCCGGGGCGTTTCCTGAGTTCATCTCATGGTAATGAGCGTAACGATGGAGTCTATCACGGCAGGTCGGGAGGGTCAACGCTGAACGGCTGCTCAGTAGAGGCTCCAGGCCGCGGGAGACGACAACTGCAGAGGAATCCGGGGATCGAGGGATCCCGGTCCGGACTCCGGTCTCCGATCGGCGGCCGGACGGCGGGGAGCGGTCAGCGCGTCCTCTCGGACATCACGACGACGTGCTTCTCGCCCTCCGCCACGACCGCGGCGTTCCCGAAGACGCGCCGCATCTGCTTGAGGACGCCGCGGTAGCGCATCAGAACCAGGTACATCCGACCGTGGATCCGGAGATGCTGGTGCGCCTCCTCGACGAGCGGATGGAGGACGTCGACGCCCGCGTGGAACGGCGGGTTCGAGACGACGCGGTCGAAGCGCTCGCCGGGGACCGCGTCGAACCGGTCGCCGAGGACGGCCTCGACCCGCGGCTTGCCGTTCTTCCGCGCGTGGTTGAGGTGGTGCGACCGGATGTTGAGGTCGGCGTACTCCACCGCCCTCGCGTCACAGTCGACCATGACGACGCGGCCGACCGATGCCAGGTGCGCGCACACGATCCCGATCGGACCGTAACCGCAGCCTATGTCGATGACGGAGTGCCGCGGACGCACATCGATCGACTCGATGAGGAGCGCGGTGCCGTCGTCGATGGCCTTCCGCGAGAAGATGCCCGCGCGCGTTCTGAAGCTGTACTTCCGGCCGCGGAGGATCCCCTCGACCGTGTGTTCGTATCGAGAGAGTTCGACGACTTCCGGAGGACGGATGGGGCTGCGCTCCGCCCGCATCACCCAGTAGCCGCCGCTGCGCTTGACGACCTTTGCCGGGCCGACCGTCCGCGTCAGCTTCTTCATGTAGCTTCGCGCGCCGCGGCTCGACTTGGCCACAAGGAAGAAGAAGCCGCCGTGCCGGAGCTTGGGCTGGGCCCGCTCGATCATCTCGAAGATGAGCTCGGTCCCGTCGTCCACGGGAGGGTTCAGAGCGACGATGTTGAACGAACCGTTGGGGAAGCGGTTGAGCGTGTGGTCGAGCAGGACGTGAGCGTTGCGCACCTCGTTCGCCCGCGTGTTCCGCTGCGCCAGTCTCACCGCGCGGATGTCGGAGTCGACCATCTGGATGTCGAGCCCGGGAGCCGAGTCGGCGAGCGCGATGCCGACGGCGCCGTAGCCGCAGCCGTAATCGAGGATGCGGTTGCCGGGCCCGGGCGAGATGGCGTTGACGAGCAGCGATGTCGACTTGGCGATCCTGTTCTTCGAGAAGAGCCCGCCGGCCGACCGGAAGGTCCTCTCGCCGTGCTTCAGGGACGCGGTGATCTCGTAGGAGGTTCTGTCCATGCAGGTTCCTCAAGTCCCGGGAGACCGCACGCGCGGTCACCGGTGCGGTCAGCAGCCGTCGGCTCGAGTGTCTCCCGAGAGAAAGAATGCCCCGCCTGCCTGAGCGGGGCATCCGCGAGCTGGAGTGGATCGTCCAGCGTTCGAGAGCAGTGTCGACGGCACGCGGTCGTATGGGACCGTCTTGAATCTATGTCAAGGCCGACCGGGGAGGTCGACCCGTGACTTCCGTCCTTCGTGTGGGATGATACGTCCACTTGCTGAACTGGTCAAGCGGATTTCCCGTTCCCGAGGCAAGAAAGCCGTGTTCGTCGCCGCGGCGACCGGCGACCGTCCGCTCTCGCGCCCGTCACTCCTGCTCGCTCGGCGTCGCGGGACTCTTCGAGAACCTCCCGAGTCCGACACGCTTCGCGACCATCAGACCGCCGATGAACATCGGGGCGAAGTAGAGCACGAGCCGCCAGAGCAGAAGCGAGACGCCGACGAACGACTCGGGCAGGTAGACCGCGAAGAAGCCGATGTAGCCGCCCTCCCCGATCGCCAGCGAGCCCGGCGTCGGTGAGGCCGTCAGGATCGGCTTGAGGACGCTCTGGAGCACCAGGGGCTCGACGAGCGGACCATCGTAGCCGAATCCCAGGAGGATGACGAGCCCGACGACGAACTCGCAGATGAAGGCCACGACGACCAGGATCGATCCCCAGACGAGCGTCCATCGCCGCTCGCGCCCGAGCGTGCTGAGCGCGCTGCGGAAGATACGCGACTCCTCCTCGATCTCGTCGCGCGCCTGGAGCACCTTCTCCCGGCCGCGTCCCTTGAAGCGCCTGGAGAGGAACCGGGTCACGTGGTCCACGAAGCTGTCGAAGAGCTTCGGCTTCCTGACCATGATCACGAACAGCGCGACGACGAGCCCCGTCGGGATGGCGGAGATGGGAGCGACGATCTTGAGGAAGGCGAGCGTCGAGGGGGGGCCCTCCCACCCCAGCGCGAGGAGCCCCGCCACGACAAGCAGGACGCCGAGAAAGAAGAGCCCCGGGATGAACCCCTTGACGAGGACGGCGGCCGAGGCCCATCCGGCCCTCACTCCTTTCCGCACCAGGAGATAGGCCTGGTACGGCACGCCGGCCGCGCTCAACGGGATCAGCTGACCTACGAAGTAGCCCTCGACCGTCAGTTCGAGCGACTCGAGAAAGGTCACGCCCGGCTCTCCGGACGCCCGGAGGAGCACAAGAAGGCCCAGCGCCTCGAGCACCATCCTCATGAGCTGAACGACGAACAGGACGACGATGAGCACCGCCCCGAACGAGACCACGCCTTCCCAGGTGGTCTCGTCCGTGGTCAGAACCAGCGTGACCGCGAGGATCGCGATGCTCCCGAGCACGAATATCGCCGCCGCCCTGCGGATCTTCGAGAACGGAAGCCGCGGCGCGTCCTGTGTGGCCACTCGAACTCCCCCCTTCCTCCGCGCGCCGACCCGTCCGACCGGGCGCGGCGTCACGAAGCGCGTCTCCCGAGTGTAGGGCCGGGGCTCACAGGGGTCAAGCGGACGCCGCGAGGAGACTGTCACGGGGAACGCTTCTTGCAAAACGCAACAAGACACGCTAGATTGACGCGCCCGGGAGGCCGAAGGGAGGAGCACCATGGTGAGGAATGGGATGAGAGGCTCTACACACGTGGCGGCATGGACTCTGGCGGCGGCGCTCCTCGTCGCCGGTACGGCCGGGGCGGCGTTCCCCGACAGACCGATCGAGGGATTCGGTTCGGACACGACAGGAGGCGAGGGCGGCGAGGCGTACGTCGTCACCTCGCTCGCCGACGACGGTCCCGGCACGCTTCGGGATGCGGTCGAGGGACCGGTGTCGCACCGGGTCGTGACGTTCGCCGTGGGCGGGACGATTCCGCTCGAGAAGACGCTCCGGATCTCGGGACACCATCTGACGATCGACGCGACCGACGCGCCGGCCCCCGGCATCACGATCACGGCGGCGCACGGCGGCATCTACGGTGCGCTCCTCGACATCAAGGAGGCGCACGACATCATCGTCCGCAACATCCGCGTGACCGACGCACCCGACGACAACGCCGGCGACAACCTCCGCATCTGGGACGGCGCCTACAACGTGGTCATCGATCACTGCTCGTTCCGGCGCGCGAGCGACGGCAACGTGGACATCTGCATCAGCGCGCACGACATCACGATCCAGTGGTCGATCCTCGCCGAATGCGTGAAGAACTCGCTCATCAGGACGGGCGTCTCGAACATCTCGCTTCACCACAACCTCTTCGTCAACGGCTACGAGCGGAACCCGCAGTTCGACGACGCATCGAACGTCGACATGGTCAACAACGTCGTCTACGGGTGGGGCTCGAACTACGGGACGCGGACGAGGAACGGGACGACGGGCAACATCGTGGCGAACATCTACGCTCCGGGACCGGGAAGCGATGCGTCGGACGCCGTCGTCATCTCGGGCGACTCGGGTCCGATCTACATGGAGGGCAACGACCTTCCGACGTCCTGCCATGAGAACGGCACCGCGACCACGCGGTTCCCCTCCGCCCCCGTGACCGAGATGGAGGCCGACGACGCGCTCCGCGCCATCCTGAACGAGGCCGGAGCCCATCCCCGCGACGACGACGACACCGACTACGTCGCCGACGTGGCCCAGACGCCCGTCGAGGCCGCGACGTGGGGCGGACTGAAGGCGATGTACCTGCAGGGCTGATCGCCCAGCCTCCCTCCCGCTTCTCCCCCGAGCCACGCGTTCTCCGGCGACCCCGGCTTGCCGCGGGCGGCCCGCGTGCGCTACCATGTTCCCGTCGCTGTCGGGCGGTCCGACCGCCCCGGAAGAACCTCAAGAGCTGAGAGTGTGGAGCTCCATGCCCGCGAACCTGACTCCTGATTACAAGGCCGCCGAGGAACGTTTCCGACAGGCCAGGACGATCGAGGACAAGATCGCGGCCCTCGAGGAGATGATGGCCGTCATCCCGAAACACAAGGGGACGGACAAGCTCCGCGGCGAACTCAGGAGGCGCTACTCCAAGCTCAAGGACGAGCGCGAGCAGCAGAGCCGGAAGAAGAAGGGCGGGATCTCCTACCACATCCCGAAGGAAGACGCGCCGCAGGTCATCATGGTCGGGACGCCGAACACCGGCAAGTCGTCGATCGTGGCGGCCACGACGAACGCGACGCCGGAGGTCGCGAACTACCCGTTCACGACCCGTCTCCCCGCCCCGGCGATGATGCCGTACGAGGACATTCAGATTCAGCTCATCGACGGCCCGCCGCTCTCGCCCGACCACATCGATCCCTGGATGCCCGAGATGATCCGCAACGCCGACGCGGCGATCGTGGTGGTCGATCTCGGCGCCCCCGACTGCGTCGACATGTATCTCTTTCTGAAGGAGGCTCTGGCGAAGAAGGCCATCCGTCTCTCGACGAAGCACGATCCGGGAGAGAACGAGCTTCCGCGCAACGTCAAGCCGGCCCTCATCGCGGCCAACAAGCTCGACAGTCCGGAGGCCAACGAGAACCTCGAGCTGCTCCGAGAGGTCAACGAGGAGGGTCTCACCGTCGTCCCGCTGTGTGCGCAGCTCGGGAAGGGCGTGCCGGAGCTCGAACAGGCGGTTGTCAGGCTCCTCGACATCGTCAGGATCTACAGCAAGATCCCCGGCAAGAAGCCGGACATGAAGAAGCCGTTCGTCGTGCCGCGCGGGAGCACGGTCCTCGACGTCGCCCGGCAGATCCACCGCGAGTTCGGTGAGAACATGAAGTCGGCGCGGGTCTGGGGTTCGGGCAAGTTCGACGGACAGGTCGTGGACCGAGAGCATCTCGTCGAGGACGGAGACATCCTCGAGATCCACGTCGACATGTAGCGCGGGGGGCCCTGCGGGACGCCTGTCACGGGAGATCCGGCCCCGAAATTGCATTCTGAGGAAGGCGGATCTCACGGGGTTTCAAGCCCTGCACCGCGTCCCACGAACGGGAGGTTGGGATGAAGTGGACTGCGACAGCTGCCGTACTGACGGCCGTGTTCCTGACGGCCGCGGCCCACGCGACGACCTGGGTCGTCGACCCATCGGAACCGACGGCCTTCCAGACCATCCAGGCGGCGGTCGACACCGTCGCCGAGGGTGACACGGTGCTCGTCATGCCCGGGACCTACACCGGCGACGGGAACCGGGACATCGACATACCCGACGGGATCAACTTCGTCCTGAAGGGCGAGGGCGGCTCGTCCTCCGTGACCATCGACGGACAGGACCAGATC